>NZ_JCBANG010000062.1:0-40361 GCF_059760905.1 Achromobacter sp. 1011811831 | reverse complement strand
CCGACGGGGCCGCGCCTGATCATGAGGGTCCGCCCTTCGGCGGACCGCCTATTTCGGCGTGCCCTGCACCGCTTCCGTCACCACCGCGCGCGTCAGCGACGGCGCCAGCATCTCCAGGAAGGTATAGACATAGTCACGCAGGAACACGCCGGCCTTCACGCCCACGCGGGTGGTATGCGTGCCGAACAGATGCCCCACCGGCAGGCCGACCAGATTGGAGTCGCGGCGCGGGTCATAGGCCACGCCGGCGATGATGCCGATGCCCAGGCCCACATCGACGTAGGTCTTGATCACGTCCGCGTCAATGGCTTCGAGCACGATGTCGGGGTGGATGCCCTGGTTGGCGAAGATCTCGTCGATCGTGCTGCGGCCCGTGAAGGCGCGGTCATAGGTGACGATGGGGTACTCGGCCAGTTGCGCCAGCGACAGGCGCTTGGCGGCGCTGGAGGTCAGCTCGGTCAGCGGATGGTCGGGACGCACCACCACCGTGTGCTCCCAGGCGTACACCGGCAGCGTGGCCAGGCCCGGCGTCAGCGCCAGCGATTCGGTGGCCAATGCCAGATCGGCCTGCTCGTGCAGCACCATCTCGGCCAGCTGCGCCGGGCTGCCCTCGGCCAGCGACAGGTGCACCTTGGGGAATTGCTTGCGGAAGGCCGGAATCACGCGCGGCAGCAGATAACGCGCCTGGGTGTGGGTGCAGGCGATCACCAGCCCGCCTTCGTCGCGACGCGCGAACTCGTCGCTCACCTTCTTCAGGTTGTCGACTTCGCGCATGATGCGGTCAATCACCTGCGACACCGCCAAGCCGGGCTTGGTCAGCCCCTTGATGCGCTTGCCGTGCCGTTCGAAGATCTTGATGCCGAGTTCGTCCTCGAACTCGATGATGGCTTTCGATACCCCAGGCTGCGAGGTGTAGAGCATCCGGGCGGCTTCGGTCAGGTTGAAGTCGCGACGGATGGTTTCACGCACAAAACGAAATTGCTGCAGGTTCATGAATTGGCCCCTGATAGACGGGCCAATTATAAGTAATAAGATAAGCTTTTTATATTACTTATCAGTATAAGCTTAGGCACAACACGTCCCCGCTTATCCTTCGTCAAACCCTGCGCGCCCCCTTCATCCCCCCAAGCGGGACCACGCGGAGCCGGCTTTGCCGGTCCGCAGTGGTGCCCCCTTGAGGGGGAAGCGCGTAGCGCTTCGGGGGTGGGCCTTCCCCTCCGGTCCGCAGTGGCGCCCCTGGGGGGGAAGCGCGCAGCGCTTCGGGGGGACAGTCCTCAGCGCATGCTGATCGTCGTATTGACGCTCTTGGTGTGCGCCGACCAGCGGGCCGTGACGGTCTTGGTCTGCGTCCAGAACTGCACCGCCTGCTTGCCGTTGGGACCCAGGTCGCCCAGCTTCGACGCGCGCGAGCCGGTGAAGCTGAACCAGGCCACCGGCACGGGGATCGGCACGTTGATGCCCACCTGGCCGACATCGATGTTGTTCTGGAAGTAGCGCGCCGCGCCGCCGTCCTGGGTGAACAGCGCCACGCCGTTGCCGTTGGGGTTGCGGTTGATGAACTCGACCGCGTCCTCCAGCGTTTCCACACCGACCACGCACAGCACCGGGCCGAAGATCTCCTCGGTGTAGATGGTCATGTTTTCCTTCACGCCATCAAAGATCGTCGGGCCGACGAAGTTGCCTTGCTCGAAGCCCGCGACCTTGACGTTGCGGCCGTCCAGCAGCAGCTTGGCGCCTTCGTCCACGCCCTTCTGGATCAGGCTCTCGACGCGCTTCCTGGCGTTGGGCGAGACCAGCGGACCCAGGTCGGCCTGGCGGTCGGTGCCGGAATTGACCTTGAGCTTCTTGGCGCGCTCGACGAAGTCGGGCAGCCAGTTGCGCGCGTCACCCACCAGCACGGCCACGGACGAGGCCATGCAGCGCTGACCGGCGGCGCCGAAGGCAGCGCCCAGCAGCTGGTTCAGCGCCACGTCCGGATCGGCGTCGGGCAGGACCACGCAGTGGTTCTTGGCGCCCATCATCGACTGGCAACGCTTGCCAGCGGCAGAGGCGCGGTTGTAGATCTCGGTGCCGACGCGCGTCGAGCCGATGAAGGACACCGCCTTGATGTCGGGATGCTCGCACAGGCCGTTGGCGATATCCGGACCGCCATGGACCACGTTCAGAACGCCCGGCGGCAGGCCGGCTTCCAGCGCCAGCTCCGCCAGGAACAGCGACGAGGTCGGATCCTGTTCGGACGGCTTGAGCACGAAGGTGTTGCCGCAGGCCACGGCGATGGGAAACATGAAGCAGGGCAGCATCACCGGGAAGTTGAACGCGGTGATGCCGGCGCACACGCCCAGCGGCTGGATCAGCGTGTAGACGTCGATGCCGGTGGCGGCGTTCTCAGCGTATTCGCCCAGCTGCAGGTTGGCGATCGAGCAGGCGTGCTCGACCACTTCCAGGCCGCGGCCGACTTCGCCCTCGGCGTCCGGCAGCGTCTTGCCGTGCTCGCGCGTGATCATCTCGGCCAGCTTGGCGGTATTGGCGCGCAGCAGGTCCTGGAACTTCAGCATGACGCGCATGCGCGCGCCCTGCCCGGCGTTGCGCCAGGTCTTGAACGCTTCCTTGGAATTGGCCACCGCCAGGTCCAGTTCCTCGCGCGTGGCGAAGGGCACCTTGGCGACGACTTCCTGCGTGGCAGGATTGATCACGTCCCGCCATTCAGTGGTCTTGGACTGCACGAGCTTACCGCCGATCATTAGCGGAACGTGGGGGACTTCACTCATTTGATGCTCCTCGGACTGCTTGTCGTTGCGGATAGGATCCGCGTTCATGAATCATTGCGCCGGACGCGGGCCGCCAGGCCCGCGCCCGGCGCGCTGTTTACTTCTGGACCAGCGGGCAGGCCGAATCGGCCAGCGGCTGGAAGGCCTCGGCGGCCGGAATGGTCGCCACCAGCTTGGAATAATCCCAGCCGCCCTTGGATTCGGACGGCTTCTTCACTTCGTACAGGTACATATCGTGGATCACGCGGCCGTCCGGGCGGATCGAGGCGTTGCGCATGATCGGATCCTTGATGGGCAGCTCGCGCATCTTGTCGGCCACCACCTTGCCGTCGGTGCTGCCGCTGGCGGCCACCGCACGCAGGTAGTGCAGCACGCTGGAATACACGCCTGCCTGGGTCATGGTCGGCTTCAGGCCGCGGAAGGCCTTCTCGAAGCGTCCCGACCACTGACGCGTGGCGTCGTCATAGTCCCAGTAGAAGCCGTCCACGTAGGACAGGCCCTGGGCGGTGTCCAGCCCCAGCGCGCGCAGGTCGGACAGGAAGATCAGCAGCGACACCAGCCGCTGCCCGCCCGCCACGATGCCGAACTCGCCCGCCTGCTTGACCGCATTGACCGTGTCCTGACCGCCGTTGGCCAGTGCCACCACCTGCGCCTTGGAGCTCTGCGCCTGCAACAGATAGGACGCGAAGTCCGGCGCGTTCAGCGGATGGCGCACGCTGCCCGCGACCGTGCCGCCCAGGGCCTGCACGGCCTTGGCGGTGTCGGCTTCCAGCGAGTGGCCGAACGCGTAGTCCACGGTGACGAAGAACCAGGACTTGCCGCCCGCCTTCACCGTGGCCTTGGCGCCGCCGGCCGACTGCGAATAGGTGTCGAACATCCAGTGAAAGCCCAGCGGCGAGCATTCCTTGTTGGTCAGCGCCGTGGTGGCCGGACCCGAGAACATCACCACCTTGTTCTTCTCGCGGGCGATGCCCTGCACCGCCAGGGCGACGGCGGAGTTGGTCAGGTCGGCGATGGCGGTGACGCCGTCGCGGTCGAACCATTCACGCGCGCGGGCGGCGCCCACGTCGGCCTTGTTCTGGTTGTCGGCCGACACCAGCTCGATCTTCATGCCCTTGCATTCCGCGGCCAGGCAGTCGTCGATAGCCAATTGCGCCGCCGCCACCGAACCCGGTCCGCCCATGCCGGCATAGGTGCCCGACATGTCGGTCAAGATACCGATCTTCACTGGCGGCTTGTCCGCGGCCAGCGCCTGTGCCGTCAGAACGGCGCCCAGACACAGTCCTGCGGCCAGCCCGCGTGCATGCGATTTCATGGATTTGTCTCCTGAGTTGTTATGCGTTGTGCGCCGTCTGTGCGGCCTGCGGCCCGGGCGGCATCAACCCCCAGGGCCTGCCGACCCAGTGTAGATGTGTGAAAATCAACAAGCAACACTAGAAATGCACATTACTTGTGCATCAATGCACATCGATACCGGGCATGAAAACCAGGGTTTCCATGCCCGCCGGGAGCGCGGCGACATGCTGGATTGGGACAGTCTCAGGTACTTTCTGGAAGTGGCGCGCACCCAGCGCGCCAGCGCCGCCGCGCGCAAGCTGGGCGTGGAGCACACCACAGTGTCGCGCCGCATCCGCGCGCTGGAGGCGGAGCTGGACACGCTGCTGTTCGAGAAATCACGCGGCGCCGGCTTCGTGCTGACCGAGGACGGCCAGCGCCTGTTCGTGCATGCCGAGCAAATGGAAAGCGCGGTGCACAGCGCCCGCGAAAACCTGTCCGGCATCGGCCAGGCGCTGTCGGGACACCTGCGCATCGGCGCGACCGAGGGCTTCGGCAGCTATGTGCTGACGCCGCTGGCGGCGGACTTCCAGCGCCGCTATCCGCACATCACGCTGGATATCCTGCCGGTGCCGCGCTTCGTCAGCCTGTCCAAGCGCGAAGCCGACCTGGCCATCACCATCGAGCGGCCGCAGCGCGGTCCCTATGTCTGCAGCAAGCTGTGCGACTACACGTTGCGGCTGTACGGCACGCCCGGCTATCTGGCGCGCCATCCGCCCATCCGCTCACAGGCAGACCTGGCGGACCACACCTTCATCGGCTATGTGGACGAACTGCTGTTCAGCGAACGGCTGCGCTACCTGGAAGACCTGCTGCCGGCCAGCAAGGTGGTCCTGCGCAGCACCAGCGTAGTCGCCCAGTACCACGCGGCGCTGCAGGGCCAGTCCCTGGCCATCCTGCCCTGCTTCATCGCCGCCCAGGATCCCCGGCTCAGGCCGGTGCTGGAACAGGAAGTGGAGATCACGCGTTCGTTCTGGATGTACTGCCACGAGGACCTGCGCAAGCTCAAGCGCGTCAACGTGCTGTGGGAGTTCATCCGCAAATCGGCGCTGCGCAATGCCGGCCTGCTGGCCGGCACGCACAACGCCCTGCGCTACCTGCCCTAGGGCAGGCAGCCGCCGGGGCCTCAGGAAGCCGCGGGGCTGTTGCGCGGCGCCTTCACCCGCAGCCGGCGCATCAGCAGGAAGAACGTCAGCAGCGCCACCAGGCCGTGAATCGCCCAGACGCCCACGCCGAAGCTGAGCTTGCCGTTGGCAATCCAGGCCCGCGACAGGTTCATGAGGTTCATGTAGAGCAGGCCCACCAGGCCGGCGATCAGGATGTCGCCCGAACGCCCCAGGCGCGGATTGACCGCCCCCAGCGGAATGGCCAGCAGCGCCAGGTTCAGGGCCGCCAGCGGCAGCGACACGCGCCACATGACCTGCGACCAGCTGCTGTCGGTATTGTCGGCCATGAGCTGCCCGGTGGTGCGCGCCTTGGCGGAACGCTCGGCCGCCGCGCGCGCCTCGGCCATCGGATCGCCGCCGGCCTTGCTTTCCAGGCGCAGCCCGTACTTCTCGAAATTGACCAGCCGGATCTCCGGCGTGCCCGGTTTGAGGTCATAGCGGTGGCCGGCGCCCAGCACCAGGAAGCGGTCGCCGTTGGGCAGGGTCTCGCTGTGGGCGCTGCTGGCGCTCAGCACGCTGAGCCATTCCGGGCCGGTTTCGCGCGCGAACACGTTGCCGAGCTCGTCGGTGGGCTGGGCGGGGTCTTCGGCGAAGAACACGCGGTCGCCGCCGGCCGATTCGGCGAACTGGCCGGCCGTGACCTTGGACAAATCGGAACGCTGTTCGAAGCGCTGGTGGTATTCGCCGATCTGGCGATAGGCCCAGGGCGCGGCGAACAGGGTCAGGCCGGCCACGGCGATGGCCACGGGAATGGCCACGCGCAGCACGGGCTTGAACCAGTCGGCCAGCGACAGGCCGCTGGCGAACCACACGACCATCTCGGATTCGCGATAGTTGCGCGTCACCGTGGTGAGCACGGCGATGAAGACCGAGACCGCCAGGATGGTGGGCAGCGCCGTGATGGTGGACAGCGCCGCCAGCACCAGCACCACGTCCGCCCCGATGTTGCCCCCGGCCGCCTCGCCGAGCAAGCGCACCAGGAGCACGCTGAGCCACACGACGAGCAACGTGGAAAAGACAACGCCAGCGTGACTGGTGATCTCGCTGACGACAGAGCGTTTGAATAGAGACATGGGAGAATATGCGGGATAATCGACCGCATCATACACAGACGTACACGGGAAACCCTCATGGAATTTAGCACACAGACCACCGCTTCCCTGCACCAGATCAAAACCGCCGCGCTGGCCGTCGGCGTCTTCGCGGACGGCGTGCTGAGCCCGGCTGCCGACCTGATCGACCGCGCCGCGAACGGCGCCGTGCGGGCGGTGGCCAAGACCGAATTCCGCGGCCGCGCCGGCGCCACGCTGACGCTGCGCAACCTGCCCGGCGTCACGGCGCAGCGCGTGGTGCTGGTGGGCCTGGGCAAGCAGGATGAATACTCGGCCCGCGCCCATGCCGCCGCCGAGCAGGCCTTCGCCCAGGCCTGCGTGGCCGCCCAGCTGGCCGAAGGCGTGTCGACCCTGATGGCCAATCCGGTCGCCGGCGTGCCCGTCATCGCTCGCGCCCGCAGCGCCGCCATCGCCGCCGGCGCCGCCACCTATCACTACGACGCCAGCTTCGGCAAGCCCGACCGCGACGCTCGTCCCAAGCTCAAGAAGATCGTCCAGGTCGTCGAACGTGCGGATGCCGCCCAGGCCCAGAAGGGCCTGCGCGAAGGCGCCGCCATCGCCAACGGCATGTCGCTGACGCGCGACCTGGGCAACCTGCCCGGCAATATCTGCACGCCCACCTACCTGGGTGAAACCGCCAAGCGCCTGGCCCGCGAATTCAAGTCGCTGAAGGTCGAGGTGCTGGACAAGAAGCAGGTCGAGGCCCTGGGCATGGGCTCGTTCCTGTCCGTGGCCCGCGGCTCCGACGAACCGCTGCGCTTCATCGTGCTGCGCCACGCCGGCAAGCCGGCCAAGAAGGGCGCCAAGGCCGGCGACGGCCCGATCGTGCTGGTCGGCAAGGGCATCACGTTCGACGCCGGCGGCATCTCGCTCAAGCCGGCCGCCACCATGGACGAAATGAAGTACGACATGGGCGGCGCCGCCAGCGTGCTGGGCTCGTTCCGCGCCCTGGCCGAACTGGAACTGCCGCTGGACGTGGTCGGCCTGATCCCGGCCTGCGAGAACCTGCCCAGCGGCAAGGCCAACAAGCCCGGCGACGTGGTCACCAGCATGTCGGGCCAGACCATCGAGATCCTCAACACCGACGCCGAAGGCCGCCTGGTGCTGTGCGACGCGCTGACCTACGCCGAGCGCTTCAAGCCCTCGACCGTCATCGACATCGCCACCCTCACCGGGGCCTGCGTGGTGGCGCTGGGCCACGTCAACACGGGCCTGTTCTCCAAGGACGACGGGCTGGCCGAAGCCCTGGCCGCTGCCGGCCGCCAGGCCCTGGACACCGCATGGCGCCTGCCGATGGACGACGCCTATCAGGACCAGCTCAAGTCCAACTTCGCCGACATCGCCAACATCGGCGGCCCCCCGGCCGGCGCGGTCACGGCGGCGTGCTTCCTGTCGCGCTTCACCAAGGCCTACCGCTGGGCCCACCTGGACATCGCCGGCACCGCCTGGAAGGGCGGCAAGGACAAGGGTTCCACCGGCCGTCCCGTGCCGCTGCTGATGCAGTTCCTGCTGGACCAGGCTTGAGCGGCCAGGAACGGGCATGACGCGCATCGATTTCGCCTTCGGCGCGCCGGACCGCCTGCGCACGGCCTGCCAGGTGGCGCGCAAGCGCTACCTGGCGGGCCAGCGCCTGGTGGTGTATTGCCGCGACGGCTCCCGGCTGGCGTCCTTCGACCGCATGCTCTGGGCCTTCGACGATATCTCCTTCGTGCCTCATGTATTGGCCAATGACCCGCTGGCCGCCGATACGCCCGTGGTGCTGACCGCGTCCGATCCGCTCAAGGCGTCGGAAAAACTGGTCCAGGCGGGCCAGCCGCAACCCTGGCTGCTCAACCTGGACGACGAGTGCCCGCCCGGCTTCGAGGGCTTCGAACGCCTGCTGGAAATCGTCTCCGACGAGCCCGACGACAAGCAGGCCGCGCGCCAGCGCTGGCGCGTCTACCAGAACGCGGGCCACGCCCCGCACAGCCACGACCTCAGCCGCCAGCCCGACGCCTGAGCCACCGCTCGCGGCGGCCCAGGCATTTTCGCCATCGGGAGTCTCCATGCCCCCTCATTCCTACGACCCCGGCATCCCTACCCTCACCCAGCGGGTCGGGCCGCCGCATGACGACGCGCCGGCGTCCGTGGAGCCGCCACGGCCGCCCGCCGCGCCTGTCGGCGACGACGACGCCTTTCCCGTGCTGACCGAGATCGCCCCGGACCCTGCGCCGCCCGCGCCTGTCTCGGTGTCGCCTGTCTCGGTGGCGCCTGTCCCGGTGGCGCTTGTCTCGGTGCCGTCTGTCTCGGTGCCGTCTGTCTACGTGGCGCCAGCCCCTGCGACGCCTGTCGCCGCCGCGCCGGCTGCCTCGGCTGCCCAGCCTGCCGCGCCCTGGACGATGCCTGCATCCGCCCCCTTCCAGGCCGTCGACGACGATGCGCCCGCCGTGGCGTCCGCCGAGGCCTCGGTGCTGGCCGCCCGGCTGCAGGCTGAAGTCGAGCAACTGATGCGTGCCGCCCTGGCCGATGCGGTGGCGCATCTGCAGGCCCGCATGGACGCCGAGCTGCCCGCGATCGTCGACCGGGTGCTGCGCGACGTCCGCCGGGGCTGATGCCGCTTCGGCGTTCCACGCCTGACTGGATTCTTAAGGGAACTGTAAGGTATCCTTTGCATCTAAGCATTCGAGGCAATCCCTTTTTGCCGCACACAGGAGTTTTTCCATGAACGAATATCGTCCGTCCCCTTTTAACCGTTCTGGCGAGCTCGCCGGCGCGCCGGGCGAAGTCGTCCGCAACAAGGTCCTGCGCAATACGTACTGGCTCTTGGCCCTGTCGCTGATCCCGACCGTGCTGGGCGCGGCCGTCGGCCTCTATACCGGCATCAACCGCGTCATGGGCGCCAGCCCCGGCCTGTCGGCCATCGTCTTCCTGGTGGGCGCCTTCGGCATGATGTTCGCCATCGAGAAGAACAAGAACAACTCGCTCGGCGTGGTCCTGCTGCTGGCCTTCACGTTCTTCATGGGCGTCATGCTGTCGCGCCTGCTGGGCTTCGTGATGGGCATGAGCAACGGCTCGCAGCTGGTCATGATGGCCTTCGGCGGCACCGCGATCGTGTTCGGCACCATGGCCACGCTGGCCACGACCATCAAGCGCGATCTGTCGGGCATGCAGAAGTTCCTGTTCATGGGCGCCGTGGTCATCCTGGTCGCCGCGCTGGCCAACATCTTCCTGCAGCTGCCCGCGCTGATGCTGACCATCTCCGTGATGGCCATCGTGATCTTCTCGGCCTTCATGCTGGTGGACCTGCAGCGCGTGGTCAACGGCGGCGAAACCAACTACGTTTCCGCCACGCTGGCCATCTACCTGGACGTGTACAACGTCTTCTCGAACCTGCTGATGCTGCTGGGCATCTTCGGCGGCAACCGCGAATAACGGCTGCGCCTGATCCCAACCAAGGCCTGCATTGCGATGCAGGCCTTTTTTTCGTCCGCGCGCGGGCTGAGCCTGGCCTCGCGCCCGCGCCGGTATTCGAAAAAAGAGAACAACAATATCAAAACCCCGAACATCTCCGGCAGGCTCGCGCTCCACAATGACGCCACCAACAAAACATCAAGGGGAATCGTCATGAAACGCGCAGCCGGCCTTGCCGCCCTGCTTCTTTGCCTGGCCGCCCAGTCCACGGCGGCCGGGTATCCCGAGCGCGCGATCACGCTGATCGTGCCCGCCGCCGCCGGCGGCAATGCCGACATCACCGCCCGCCTGGTCGGCCAGGAAATGAGCAAGCTGCTGGGCCAGCCCGTGGTGGTCGAGAACCGCGTCGGCGCCGGCGGCCGCATCGGCACCCAGGCCTTGGTGCGCGCCCCCGCCGACGGCTACACCATCGGCTATGCCCACGTCGGCACGCTGGTCCTGCATCGCTACCTGTTCAAGCAACAGCTCTACGATCTGGACCGCGACCTGGCGCCCATCGGCCTGGTCACCGAGACGCCCAACGTCATCGTGGTCAACGCCGCATCGCCCTACCGCGACCTGAAGAGCTTCATCGACGCCAGCCGCGCCCAACCCGACAAGCTGACCATGACCTCGGCGGACCCCGGCACCACCAGCGAAGTCGGAGTCAAGCTGTTCGTCGCGCAAACGGGCGCGGCAGTGCGCCAGATTCCGTACAAGGCCACGGCGGCGCAGCTGTCGGACCTGCTGGGCGGACACGTCGATTCGATGATGGAGAACCTGCCGCCCCTGATCGGCAACCTGAAGGACGGACGCCTGCGCGCGCTGGCCGTCACCACCCGGCAGCGTGCGGCCTCAAATCCCGACGTGCCTACCGTGGCCGAACAGGGCTACCCGGACTACGAGCAATCCGCCTGGAGCGCGCTGGTGGCGCCGGCCGGCACGCCGCCCGCCGTGCTGGCCCGGCTCAACGACGCGCTCAACCAGGCCCTGCACGCCGACGGCGTGGTCCGCGAATTGCGCAGCCGCTCGCAGGAACCGCTGGGCGGCGCGCCGCAGGACGTGCAAGCCCAGATCAAGAAGGAACTGCCCCGATGGGAAAACATCATCAAGGCCGCCGGCACCACGCTCGACTGACCATGCGCCGCCCGATGACAACAGGAGTCCCCGCATGACCACCGTGACCCGCGAAGACTTCTCGTGCGCGGCCGCGACCAATGAATCCGCCTATCGCCGCGTCACGGTGCCGGTGCTGCGCATCGACGCCGGCCCCGGCCCCGCCGTCGCGCTGATGGCCGGCGTGCATGGCGACGAGTGGGAAGGCCAGGCCGCGATCCTGGAACTCTGGCATCAGTTGCCCGGGATCCTGAACCGCGGCACGGTCTATCTGCTGCCCGCCGCCAACGCCGAAGCCTCGCTGGCTGGTCGCCGCCTGTCGCCCAACGACGGCGGCAATCTCAATCGAGCCTTCCTCGGCCACCCAGCGCGCGGCTACACCGAAAGCGTGGCGGCCGCCCTGGAGGCGAAGCTGCTGCCGCGCGTACAGGCGCTGGTGGACGTGCACAGCGGCGGAGCATCGCTGCGCTACCTGCCGTCCTCGGTGATCACGCGTTATGGCCAGGACGCGCTCGATCCGCGCCTGCCGGCGCTGGCGCGCGCCTTCGGCCTGCCTCATTGCATCTTCTTTCGCGGCACGGAAGCCGGTTCCATGCCGGCCGCCGCCAGCCGTCACGGCGTGCTGAGACTGAGCGCGGAAATCGGCGGCGGCGCCGAGACCGGCCAGGCGCTGGTCGATCGCTGCCGCGAAGGCATGCTCGGCTGCCTGAACGAGCTGGGCCTGCTGGACCGTGAACTCGCGCGCCCTGATCCGCCGGCCCTGTACGACCTTGACGCCCCCGCCGCGACCTTGCGTGCGCACGGGCCCGGCGTCTTCATTCCTGGCGTCGAGCTTGGCCAGCGCATCTCCGCGCGGCAGCGCGTGGGCCGGCTGATCGAACCCGCACGCCCCGACATGCCGGCGCACACCCTGCTCAGCCCGCAAGCGGGCACGGTGCTGTGCCTGCGCGCCATCGCCCGCAGCGATGACGGCGACTGCCTGTTACAGGCGGCGCCGGCGTTGCCCCTGGACTCCCTTTCCTCGCTGTACTGACCCATGCTGATGAATCCCGCTTTATCCGGCCTGCGCTGCATCCGCTGCGCGACGCTGTTTCCCCCGGGCGACTATCCCGAAGGCTGCCCGTCCTGCCTCGAAGCCGGTCATCCGGCCTCGCTGGAATGCGTCTACACGCCTTCGACATCGAGTGTGATGCCGTTGCCGGTGCTGCAGCCGATCACGCTGGGCGAAGGCGGCACGCCCTGCCTGGAGTCGTCCGTCCTGGCCCAGGCGGAAGGCGTGGGCAGGCTGTGGCTCAAATGCGAGAGCGCCAATCCCACCGGCAGCCACAAGGACCGCATGGCGGCCCAGCTCGTGTCGCGCGCCAGGCTGGCCGGCGCCACCCGCGTGGCGGCCGCGTCCAGCGGCAACGCAGGCGTTTCCCTGGCCGCCTACTGCGCCGCCGCCGGCCTGCAGGCCGAGATCGCCATCACCCGCAACTGCCCGACGCTGCAGCGCGAGGCCATGCAGCGTTCCGGCGCCCATCTCACCGCGTTCGACGACAGCCTGGCCCGCTGGCCGCACGTGGCCCAGCTATGCCGCGAACAAGGCGCCTTCGCCGGCACCAACTACCTGAACCCGCCCACGGGCACCCATGCCTATGGCGTGGAAGGCTACAAGCCGATTGCGCGGGAGATCTTCGACCATTGCGGCCTGCCCACCGATGTCATCGTGCCCACCGCGCGCGGCGATCTGCTGTGGGGTGTGCTGCTGGGTTGGCAGGAGCTGCACAGGCAGGGACTGATTCCGCGACTGCCGCGCATGCACGCGGTGGAGCCCTATGCACGCCTGTCGCGCGCCCTGCAGACCGGGGACGCGCGCGGGCTGTGGGAAGCGGGCACGGACCAATACTCCATCGCCGGCGGCACCACCACGCTGCAATCGCTGCAGGCGCTGGCACGTTCAGGCGGACTGCCCGTGGATGTGTCCGATGCTGCCGCGGCCCAGGCGCAGCAGCGGCTGGAACGGATGGGGCTGGCCACGGAGCTGTCCTCGGCGGCGGCGCTGGCGGCCGTCACGCGGCTGCGACGCTCGGGCATGCTCGACGCCGAGTCGTCGGTCGTGCTGATCCTGACCTCGGACGGCCGGCGCGGCTGAGTCCGGCGGGCCCGCGCGCGATGGCGTGCACACGTATTCGCGATGGCTCGCCCGCGCACCGCCGGGCCCGCATCGCCAGGCGCTAGACGCCGTAGCGCTCCGTCAAGGGCGCCAGCGCGGCGCGCAGGCAGGTCGCCCAGAACTTGCCGGCCTCCGACAGCGGCCGGCTTCCGTGCAGAATCATGTGGCATTCGAAATGCACCGGCGCGGCCAGCGGCCGGAAGGCCAGCCCAGCGGCTTCCATGCCCACGGCCGTGGCCGGATTGGCGATGCCCACGCCGTGGCCGGCCAACGCCAGCTGGCAGACCGTGCTGGAGTACGGCGTCTCGATGCTGATGCGCAGCGCCTGCCCGGACTGCCGCAACAAGGCATCCAGCCGCTTGCGTGACGCGTCCTCCGCGTTCAACGCGATCACATCGGCGTCGGCCAGCTGCGCGAATGCCACCTGTTCCAGCCGGGTCAGCGTATGGTCCTTGGGAAACACCACCACCGCCTGGAGACTGGCCAGGCGATGGCCGCGCAGGCCCTCCAGCTCCGACTCGTCGGCCACGGCGGCCAGATCCAGTTCGCCCGACACGACCATGTCGCGCAAGGTATTGGAATCGCGGATCTGCAGGTATAGCGGCGTATCGGGATAGCGGACGCGGAAGCGCGCGATGGTGTCGCTGACAATGGCGCCGCTGTAGGCATGGATGCAGCCGACGCGCAGGCGCGGCTGGGCCGAGCCGCGTATCGCGCGGATCTTGCGGCCCAGGCTCTCCAGGCCGACGTTCAGGCGCCGGATCTCTTCATACAGCAGCGTGGCTTCGGGCGTGCGGTGCATGCGCTGGCGCACGCGCTCGAACAGGCGCATCTCGATGCTGGCTTCCAGGGCGGCCAGCGTGGCGCTGACGGTGGCGGGCGACAGGTCCAGCCGCCGGGCCGCGGCGGTCACGCTTTCGGTTTCGTAGACCGTGCGGAAGGTCTCCACCTGCTTGAGCGTGAACCCCATGGCGCCGCCGGCTTCAGATGCGCTGCAGGTCGAGCAGCACGCGGCGCGTGGACAGCGGCCGCCCCGCCAGGATCTCGGCCAGACGCTCGCGCAGGTCGCGCCGCAAGCCTGGCTCGATGGCAGGGTCGTCGAAATCGGGCGGATCCTCGTCCACGCCGTAGCCGGTCTCGCGCAGCAGGGTCCATTCAAAGCGGCGCAGCGCGCCCGCCGCGCGGGTGCCGCCGGACAGCTGCTGCAACGCCATGTCGTAGGCGTCGTACAGCAGCGGATGCGCGTCTTCGCGCGGCAGCAGGCGCAGCAGCAGCTCGTTCATGTACCAGGCGGACATGAGGGCGGTGCCGCCCAGCGGGCGTATGCCCATGATTTCCGCGCGGGTCAGCGTCTTGACCTCGCCATTGCCGGTCCAGGACAGCAGCAGGGGCTGGAAGGCCGACAGCACGGGGCGCAGCACCGAATACGGGCGCTTGGCGCCCTTGGCGACCATGGCCACACAGCCATGATCGCGCGAGAAGGTTTGAACGATGAGGGAAGTCTCACGCCACGCCGTGGCGTGCAGCATGAATCCTGGGCGGTCCTGGACGCGAGGCGCCCGTTTACTCATAACCCAGATCGCGCAGCGCGCCTTCGCGATCGGACCAGCCCTTGCGCACCTTGATATAGACCTCGAGGTGGACCGTCTTGTCGAGCAGCTTGGCGATATCCTGGCGCGCCTCGGTGGCGATGCGCTTCATGTGCATGCCGCCGGCGCCCAGCAGGATGGGCTTGTGGCTGTCGCGCTCGACCACGACACAAGCGGCAATGCGCGCGCCCTTGTCGTTCTCTTCCCATTGCTCGATGACCACGGTACAGCCGTAGGGCAGTTCATCGCCCACCAGACGGAAGATCTTCTCGCGCACCAGCTCGGCGGCGATGAAGCGCATGGGACGGTCGGTCAGCGTGTCCTCTTCGAACATCGGTTCGCCTTCGGGCAGGCGCGCGGCGATTTCCTGCAGCAGCTGATCCAGTTGCTGGTTCTTGGTCGCGCTGACCGGCACCACGGCGCCGAACGGATGCAGCGCCATGATCTTGCTGACGAAGGCGAACAGGTCGTCGCGGTTCTTCAGCGCGTCGATCTTGCTGACGACCAGAATCGTGCGCTCGGGCGCAGGCAGCAGCGGCAGCAGCTTGGCATCGCCTTCCGACCACTTGCCGGCCTCGACCACATGCACCACGACGTCCACGTCGGCCAGCGCCTGCGTCACGACCCGGTTCATCATGCGGTTCATGGCGCCGCCATGGCGGGTCTGGAACCCGGGCGTGTCCACGAACACGAACTGCTCGTGCTCGCGGGTCAGCACGCCATGTATGCGATGGCGCGTGGTCTGCGCCTTGCGCGACACGATGGAGATCTTGGAGCCGATGAGGGCATTGGTCAGCGTGGACTTGCCCACATTGGGGCGGCCGACGATGGCGACGAAACCGGTGCGGAAAGGGGTATTGCTCATTTAGTCTCTTGAGCCACTGCCACGGGCAGCGACAATTGCGCGGTCTTGCGCGCCTTGCCCGACTTGCGGGCGGCTTTCGTGGCCGGGCTGACGGCCTGCGCGGCCTCCAGCGCCAGCTTGGCCGCCGATTGCTCGGCGGCGCGGCGGCTGGCGCCAGGCGCCGTCACCTTGATTTCCAGCGCCGGAATGGCGCATTCGACCTCGAACTGCTGGCTGTGGGCCGCGCCGTGGGTGGCCACCACCGTGTACAACGGCAGCGCCATCTTGCGGCCCTGCAGGAATTCCTGCAGCAGGGTCTTGGCGTCCTTGCCCAGGGTCTTGGGATCGACGCTGGCCAGCACCGGCTGGTACTGGCGCGCGATCACGCGCCGCGCGGCGTCGAAGCCGGCGTCGAGGAACACGGCGCCGAACAGCGCTTCTACCGTATCGGCCAGGATGGACGGCCGGCGGAAACCGCCGCTCTTCAATTCACCCTCGCCCAGGCGCAGATACTGCGACAGCTCCAGTTTCTGCGCGATATCGGCCAGCGACGCCTGCTTGACCAGATTGGCCCGCAGGCGCGACAGGTCGCCCTCGTCGATCTTGGCGAAGCGCTCGAACAGCATGGCGGCCACGACGAAATTCAGCACGGAATCCCCAAGGAATTCCAACCGCTCGTTATGGCGCGCGCCGTGGCTGCGATGCGTCAGCGCCTGTTCGAGCAAAGCCGGATCGCTGAAATGGTGATCCAGGCGGTTTTCTAGCGTGGCTAGCGACATAATCAGTTGAATCGGCCGATGCGGCTCAGATCGCTGAAATTCATCCAGATGAAGAACGCCTTGCCGACGATGTTGGCTTCTGGAACGAAGCCCCAATACCGGCTGTCAGCGCTGTTGTCCCGATTATCGCCCATGGCGAAATACTGCCCCTCGGGTACTTTGCAGCGTACTCCATTGCGGCTGTATTGGCAGTTCCCGAGGTTGGGAAACGGATACTGCGGCCCGAGTTCCTGCATTTTTCCTTCATCGAGCAGGATCTTGTGCTCAACGTCGCCCAATTTCTCTTTGTATTGTGCGATATAAGAGACACGGTCAGGCTCGAAATAGTCGCCGTCCCGGGCATGCATCACCAATTCGCCATTGATGTACAGCTTCTTGTCCAGGTAAGCGATCTCGTCGCCCGGCAGGCCGACCACGCGCTTGATGTAGTCCACGTCCGGATCCACCGGATAACGGAACACGAACACGTCGCCGCGCTGCGGCTTGCCAATATCGACGACCTTCTTGTCGAGGACGGGCAGGCGCAGGCCATAGCTGAATTTGTTCACCAGGATGAGGTCGCCGGATTGCAGCGTGGGCAGCATCGAACCCGACGGAATGCGGAACGGCTCGACCACGAACGAGCGCAGCATGAACACGAACAGGATCACGGGAAAGAAGCTGACCGCGTACTCGATCCACCACGGCATGCGCCGCGCCTCGTCGCCGGCTTCACGCCGCAGGCGCTCGGCTTCCTGCGAGTCGCCGATAACGGCCGCGTCATATTGGGCCATGGCGGCCTGGGCGCGATTTTCGCGCCCCCGGCGCAGCACGGCCAGGTCGAGCACCCAAATTGCGCCGGTCAGGACCAGCAGCACGAACAGGATCAGGGCAAAGTTCCAACTCATCAGCTAACCGCCTTATTCGGGTTCTATTTGTCTTCCACCTGCAGGATGGCCAGGAAGGCCTCTTGCGGAATCTCGACGCTGCCGACCTGCTTCATGCGCTTCTTGCCGGCCTTCTGCTTTTCGAGCAGCTTCTTCTTGCGGGAGATGTCGCCGCCATAGCACTTGGCCAGAACGTTCTTGCGCAGCGCCTTGACGTTCTCTCGCGCAATGATCTCGGCGCCGATGGCGGCCTGGATCACCACGTCGAACATCTGGCGCGGAATCAGTCCGCGCATGCGCGTGACCACATCGCGGGCGCGATGGCGGGCGTTGCTGCGGTGGACGATCACGGCCAGCGCGTCGACGCGGTCGTTGTTGATCAGCAGGTCCACGCGCACCACGTCGGCCGAGCGGTATTCCAGGAACTCGTAGTCCATCGAGGCGTAGCCACGCGACACCGACTTGAGCTTGTCGAAGAAGTCCAGCACGATCTCGGCCAGCGGAATCTCGTACACCAGGTGCACCTGCCGGCCGTGATAGCTCATGTTGACCTGCACGCCGCGCTTGTTGTTGCACAGCGTCATGACCGGACCGACGTAGTCCTGCGGCATGAACAGCGTGACCTTCACGATCGGCTCGCGGATGTCGGCGATCTTGCCGACTTCCGGCATGCGCGACGGGCTTTCGACCGTGATGATCGAACCATCGCGCTGCTCGACTTCGTACACCACCGACGGCGCGGTGGTGATGATGTCCATGTCGAATTCGCGCTCCAGGCGCTCCTGCACGATTTCCATGTGCAGCAGGCCCAGGAAACCGCAGCGGAAGCCAAAGCCCAGCGCCTGCGACACTTCCGGCTCGAACATCAGCGCGGCATCGTTCAGCTTGAGCTTTTCCAGCGAATCGCGCAGCTGATCGTATTCCGAGCTTTCGACCGGGTACAGGCCGGCGAACACCTGCGGCTTGACTTCCTTGAAGCCCGGCAGCGGCGCGGCCGCCGGCTTGTTGGCCAGCGTGACCGTGTCGCCGACCTTGGCGTCTTCGAGCTGCTTGATGCCGGCGATGATGAAGCCCACCTCGCCCGCCGACAGGTGCGGACGCTGCTGCGACTTCGGCGTGAACACGCCAGTCTGCTCGCACAGGTGGGTGGCGCCGGAGGCCATCAGCAGGATCTTGTCCTTGGGCTTGAGCATGCCGTTGACGATGCGCACCAGCATCACCACGCCCACGTAGTTGTCGAACCACGAGTCGATGATCAGCGCCTGCAGCGGCGCCTCGGGATCCCCCTTGGGCGCCGGCACGCGGGCCACGATGGATTCCAGGATCTCGTCGATGCCCATGCCGGTCTTGGCGCTGGCCAGCACCGCTTGCGAGGCGTCGATGCCGATCACGTCCTCGACTTCCTGGCGTGCGCCTTCGGGATCGGCCTGCGGCAGGTCCATCTTGTTCAGCACCGGCATCACTTCCACGCCCAGCTCGATGGCGGTGTAGCAGTTGGCCACGGTCTGCGCCTCGACCCCTTGGGAGGCATCCACCACCAGCAGCGCGCCCTCGCAGGCGGACAGCGAACGGCTGACTTCGTACGAGAAGTCGACGTGTCCCGGAGTG
This sequence comes from Achromobacter sp. 1011811831, assembly GCF_059760905.1. Taxonomy (NCBI): domain Bacteria; kingdom Pseudomonadati; phylum Pseudomonadota; class Betaproteobacteria; order Burkholderiales; family Alcaligenaceae; genus Achromobacter; species Achromobacter sp. 1011811831. The sequence continues at coordinate 21,594 of NZ_JCBANG010000062.1, read as the reverse complement.
TCGATGAGGTTCAGGTTGTAGACCTTGCCGTCCTGCGCCTTGTAATGCAGGGCGGCCGTCTGGGCCTTGATGGTGATGCCGCGTTCGCGTTCGATTTCCATGGAATCGAGCACCTGCGCGGACATTTCGCGATCCGCCAATCCGCCGCAGCGTTGGATCAGGCGATCGGCCAGGGTCGATTTGCCGTGATCGATGTGGGCGATGATGGAGAAGTTGCGAATATGCTGCATGCTTGAGTTTAAAAGGGACGGAACACTCGACACAGAACGCTCAGCGCCTGGCCGGAAGACACCGCCGCCGGAATACGCACGGCTGACGAGATGCGCCCTGGGGCGGCTGGCCCTGGGCAAAAACGAGGGGGCGCCATGCGCCCCCTCTTGCGGCAACCAGGCATTTTAGCCGGTCTTGGACCTTATTTGGACGCGGGTACCGCCACCCACTGCGTCTGCTCGCCACGACGGACCAGCAGGCCCACCGCGCGCGCCTTGTCCAGCTTGGCGACCAGCTCGCCGAACTGCTTGGCGCCGGTGACGTCGGTGTCGTTCAGAGCCAACACGATGTCGCCTTCCTGCAGTCCTGCCTTGGCCGCGGCGCCTTCGGCGATCTTGACCTGCACGCCGCCCTTGATGCGCAGCTTGCGTTGCACCTCGGCCGGCACGTCGACCACGCCCAGACCCAGCGCGTTGGTCACGTCCGGGGGAGGCGCCGCGCCCTTCTTGGCGCCGCCGCCCTTCTCGGCCGGGATTTCACCGACCTTGACCGGCAGCGTGATCGTCTTGCCCTTGCGCCAGACTTCCAGGTCGGCGCTCGTGCCCGGCTTGGTTTCGCCGACGATGCGCGGCAGATCGGACCAGCGCTTGATGGTTTCGCCGTTGAACTTCAGGATCACGTCGCCCGGCTGCACGCCGGCCTTGTCGGCCGGACCGTCCGCCTCGACGCTGCTGACCAGGGCGCCTTCGGCCTTGGGCAGGCCGATGGCCTCGGCCACATCCTTGCCAACCTCGCCGATCTGCACGCCGACGCGGCCACGGGTCACCTTGCCGGTGGCGCGCAGCTGGTCGACCACGCGCATGGCCTCGTCGATGGGGATCGCCAGCGAAATGCCCATGAAGCCGCCGCTGCGCGAGATGATCTGCGAGTTGATGCCGACCGCTTCGCCATCGAGATTGATCAGCGGACCGCCGGAGTTGCCCGGGTTGACCGCGACGTCCGTCTGGATGAACGGCAGGTATTCGCCGGTATCGCGGCCAATAGCGCTGACGATGCCGGACGTGACGGTGGAATCCAGGCCGAACGGCGAACCGATGGCCAACACCCACTGCCCTTTCTTGAGCTTCTTGGGATCGCCGATGACCAGCGGCGTCATGCCCTTGGCCTCGACCTTGATCAGGGCGACGTCGGTGCGTTCGTCCGTGCCGATGACCTTGGCCTTGAATTCGCGGCCGTCGGTCAGCGTGACGTAGATGTCAGTTGCGTCGACGACCACGTGGTTATTGGTGAGGATGTAGCCGTCTTCGGAGATGAAGAAGCCCGATCCCACGCCGCGCGGCACGGTGCGCTCTTCAGGCTGCGAAGGCTGCGGACGCTGCCGTGGCGTGGGCGACTGCTGGCCCGGCGGCTGGAAATCCGGCCCGAAGAACCAGCGGAACAACTCATAGGGATCGTTGCCGCCGCCCATCCCGGGACCGCGCACCGGCACGGTGGCGGTGGTGCGGATGTTGACGACGGCGGGGTCGGCTTTCTCGACGATGGTCGTGAAATCCGGCAGGGCCACCGTCGGCGTCTGCGCCAAGGAGGCCGGCGCATAGGCGGTGGACATCAACAAGCCCGCAACCATGGCCGCCAGCAGGCGCCGGAATTGCAGGTTCGACCCCAACGTTGTTTTCATAGATTGCTCCGAAATTACTGCTTGCCCGCGGCCGGGGCGGCGGCGGGCACGTACTCCGTGCCCTGGGCCAATTGTTCGAGCGTGGTCAGCGGCACCTCACCCACGGCCGTCAACCAGAAATCGGCGATGCGCGTGCCGTAGACCGTGATCGAGCCGCGCTGCGCCGCGCCATGAGGCGGCGTATGGCCGCGCAGGCTGTCGTAGGGCTCGATGAAGACAGAGATCGCCGCCAGGCCGTCCGACAGCACCACCTGGCTGACGGTGCCCGAGCGCCCCATCGAGCGCGCCACCTGCATTATCACGGTGAAACCCTCGGGCGCGGGAATGCGCCAGCCCTGGGCAGCCAGGTCGACCTGCTTCATGGACGGTTCCAGCACCTTCCAGTCGCGGGTATTCCAGCGCGAAGCCAGCGATTGTGGATCGACCTCGGATCCCAGGCGCAAGGACGTGAAGGACACCTGTTCGACCACGCCTCGCGCGGCATTCAGCGTCTGCGCCTTCAGCAGCAGGTTGGTTTCGACGTCGGCACAGAGGCGATAGCCGTAGCGCAGCTTGTCCACGGGCTCGATGGTGATCAGCCGGCATTCACGCCCCGCCACCCGATGCAGCGCGGATTCGGCGCGCATCCGGTAGTGCTTGGACAGGTTAGCGGGATCGCCCAGCAACAGACCCGGGAAACGGTCACCGCGGCGGCGCTCGATCAGCACCGTCTTGCGCTCGGGGATCAGGCACTGCACATCTTCGTTGTGGCGCAGATATTCGCGCGGCTGGCCGTCCAGGATTTCCAGGCGCTCACGCTCGCCGGTGCCGTCCAGCACATGAACCAGCCGGGAAGACTGGATGGTCTCGCCCTGCTGGTACATGAAAACGCCCGCGTAGTCCTGCTTGCGGGCCGCCTGCTGGATGCGCGACAGCAGCTGCACCACATCTTCAGGCGCGGCGGCAGGCGCGGCATCGGCGGCGCGGGCGGGTTCGTGGGCGGCGAGGAATGCGGCAAACAGCGTGGCGGCGAACCAGGCCGCCCGATGGGCCGGCCAGGTAGCGGCGCGGCCCAGGGCTGGCCAGCGTGTCGGAAGCACTAAGGCCATCAGCGGCCCGCCCCTGTATCGAAGGACACCTGGCGCACGGCGCTGGGGCCGGCCATCTGCCGATGAGCCTCGAGGTAATCACGCAGGCTCGCGTCTTCGGTGCTGGCACCTGCGCTGGCGTCGGCCAGCACGCGGGTCTCGGTGCCCGTCGAGCCGCCGGACAGATAGGGCTGGGCCACCCAGGCCACGGTGGCGACGGCGGCGGCCACGGCCAGGCCGGACAGTCCCATGCGCAAGGGCGAACGGCGCCGAGGCGCCGCGACGATGGGCAATTCGGCGTCCAGCGCGCGCGCCAGGCGGGCCTGGAAGGCGGCGCTGGGCGTCAGGGCCAGATCGGAATTGCGCAGGGCATCGCCGATCAGATGATAGGTATCCCAGGTCTGCTGCCCTTCCCGGGTCAACAGGCCAGCGAGGACATCGTCGGATTCTTCTCCGTCCATCCAGGCGGAAACCGACTCTTCCCAGGAAGACTCGGCGATCACGACGGACTTGGCTGCCGTTTGCATGACTGCGACTCCTTACCAGCGACGCTCGGCATCGGTGCCTAGCAATGGGCGCAACTTTGCGGCGATGGCTTCACGCGCGCGGAAAATACGCGAGCGCACCGTGCCGATCGGGCAGTCCATGCTCTGGGCGATGTCTTCGTAACTCATACCTTCGATTTCACGCAGGACGATTGCGGTGCGCAATTCCTCGGGCAATTCCTCGATAGCCGCGTTGACCGTTTGAGCGATCTCGCGACTGGCAACCATCGACTCCGGCGTGCTTATGTCGGTTAGGTTCTCGGTTTCGTTAAAAGTTTCACCGTCTTCCGTTTCTATCGCATTGGGCGCACTGGGACGGCGTCCCTGGGACGCCAGCCAGTTTCTCGCCGTATTGATGGCGATGCGATACAACCAGGTGTAAAAGGCGCTGTCGCCTCGAAACTGGGGCAAGGCGCGGTAGGCCTTGATGAAGGCCTCCTGCGCCACATCCTCGATTTCCGACGGATCGCGGATCATCCGCGCCAGCAGGCGCAGGATCTTGCGCTGGTACTTCAGGACCAGCAGATCGAAGGCTTTCTTGTCGCCGCGCTGGACGCGGGCGACGAGTTCAGCGTCGACTTCGCGTTCGCTCATTCGGCCTCCCGCGGCGCGGCAGGCGCGGCTGCGCGCGGTTCGACCTGCGCCAGCAGGCACAGGCGACGCCAGGCATCAGGCCGCAGGGCCCGCCGCCAGACGGTAAAGGTGTAGTTGCTGCGAGTAAAGGCCATACTCCCGGTGGGCAAGGGCTGCAAGGTGAGCGTAAGCCACGCCGGCCCCCTGCTGCAACGCAGCAGGCCGGCGTCGCGCCAACCCGACGGCAGCCGCAATTGCCAGCGGCCGCCCTCAGGGGAGGCTCGCAGCGCGGATACCGGGGACAGGCCGCCACGCAGCGAGTGTAACAGCCCCGCCACGACCACCAGCGCCGCGAGCGCGGCGCCGGCGGCTGGCTGGTCCAGCCAGGCCGCCGACAGCAGCACGGATGCCGCCGCCACGGCGACGGCCAGGCCGGCGAGCGCGGACGCGACACGAGGCCGCGTCACCACGGCAAGCAAGGCCCGGCGCCCGCGCGCGGGAACTTCCAAGTCAGACCCGGCGAACGGCCATCGAGCCGTTGGTGCCGCCGAAACCGAAGGAGTTCGACAGACCCACGTCGATCTTCATTTGCCGCGCCTCGTTGGCGCAGTAATCCAGATCGCATTCCGGATCCTGATTGAAGATATTGATCGTGGGAGGCGACACCTGGTTGTACACGGCCAGCGTGGTGAACACGGCTTCGATCCCGCCCGCGGCGCCCAGCAAGTGCCCGGTCATGGACTTGGTCGAGTTGACCACCAGCTTCTTGGCGTGATCGCCGAAAGCCAGCTTCAGCGCCTCGGACTCGTTCTTGTCGCCCAGCGGCGTGGAGGTGCCGTGCGCGTTGACGTACTGAATGTCGTCAAGATTGAGGCCGCCGTTGCGCAGCGCATTGAGAATGCCGCGGCGCGGGCCGTCCTTGTCGGGAGCCGTGATGTGGTGCGCGTCCGAGCTCATGCCGTAGCCAGCGAATTCGCCATAAATGCGCGCGCCGCGCTTCTTGGCGTGTTCGTACTCTTCCAGCACCAGCACGCCGGCGCCCTCGCCCAGCACGAAGCCGTCGCGGTCGCGGTCCCAGGGACGCGAAGCGGTCGTGGGATCGTCGTTGCGCGTCGACAGGGCGCGCATGGCGGCAAAGCCGCCGATGCCCAGCGGAGACACGGTCGATTCGGCGCCGCCCGCCAGCATGACATCCGCATCGCCATACTCGATCAAGCGCGCGGCATCGCCGATGGAATGCAGGCCGGTGGTGCAGGCAGACACGACGGCGTAGCTCGGACCCTTCATGCCGTACGTGATGGAGATATGACCGGAGATCAGGTTGATCAGGGAACCCGGCACGAAGAACGGGGAAATACGGCGCGGACCCTTGGCCAGATATTCGACCTGGGTTTCCTCGATACGCGGCAGTCCGCCGATGCCCGAACCCACGATCACGCCGATGCGTTCGGCGTTGGCTTCGGTGACTTCCAGTCCGCAGTCGCGCCATGCCTGCATGCCCGCTGCCAGGCCGTAATGGATGAAGGTATCCATCTGGCGGGCTTCTTTGGACGAGACATAGGCGCTGATGTCGAAGTCTTTGACTTCGCCGGCGATATGGGTGGTGATGGCCGAGGGATCGAAACGGCTGATGCGGCTGATGCCAGAACGTCCGTTGACGATATTGTCCCAAGCGGTGGTGATGTCGTTGCCCACGGGCGAAACGATACCAAGGCCGGTGATGACGACACGTCGCTTCACGGATGACTCCTCAAACAGACAAAAGAAAGGCGGTTTTCGGGATGCGCTGCGCGCGTGGCGCTCGCGACTACGGGCCAGGCTGCGACACCTGTCCCGCGCGCGAACCACGCGGCATTTTCCTGAAACCGCCCCGATTCCCGGCCAGTCCCGAAAAGACGTTTCGGGCCGCCGGAAAGGTATAGGCTGAGCTTACTGCTTGCCGTGCGAATTGATGTAATCAATCGCTTGTTGCACGGTCGTGATCTTTTCGGCCTCTTCGTCGGGGATCTCGGTCTCGAATTCGTCTTCGAGCGCCATGACCAGTTCGACCATGTCGAGCGAATCGGCACCGAGGTCGTCAAGGAAGGAGGATTCGTTCTTGATCTCGGCTTCGTTCACGCCAAGTTGTTCAGCGACGATCTTCTTGACGCGCTGTTCGATGCTTTCCATGCAGATCTCCAAATGGGAAAAATCCCGCGAATTATAGCCAAGCGCAGAGTAAAGCAACGCCCGGCCGTGACAAAATTACATCGCCCACTGATCTGTCGCCGGCATGGCGCAGGAAGCCGGTGTGCGATGCATCCAATGTGAACCGCGCGCCGGGCCGCCAGCCTGCCGGTGGCCCGATATGCGCGTTTCGCGACTTATTGCATGTACATCCCGCCGTTCACGTGCAGGGTGGTGCCGGTAATGTAACCCGCTTGCGGGCCGGACAAAAATGCGACCGCGTGCGCGATGTCGGCGGGCGCGCCCAGGCGGCCCAGCGGAATCTGCTGCAGCAGCGCCGCCGTCTGGGTTTCGCCCAGCGCGCGCGTCATGTCGGTATCGATGAAGCCCGGCGCCACGCAGTTCACGGTAATGTTGCGGCTGCCCAGCTCGCGCGCCAGCGCGCGCGCCATGCCAGCCACGCCGGCCTTGGCGGCCGCGTAGTTGGCTTGGCCCGGATTGCCCGACGAACCCACCACCGAGGTCACGTTGATGATGCGTCCCCAGCGGGCCTTCATCATGTTGCGCAGCACGCCGCGCGACAGGCGGAAGACCGAGGCCAGGTTGGTGTCGATGACTGCCGACCAATCGTCGTCTTTCATGCGCATTGCCAGCGTATCGCGGGTGATGCCGGCATTATTGACGAGGATGTGGGGGCCGCCGCTTTCCTTGCCCAGCACGTCGATGAGCGCGTCGCAGGCTTCGGCGTTGGTCACGTCCAGCACCACGCCGCGGCCGCCGAATGGCGCCAGCGCCTCGGTGATGGCGGCGGCACCCGACTCGGAAGTGGCGGTGCCGACCACGACGGCGCCACGCGCCGCCAGTTCCAGGGCGATGGCGCGGCCGATGCCGCGCGTGGCGCCCGTCACCAGGGCGGTCTTGCCCTGCAGTTCAGTGGAGTAGTCCATGTCTTTCAGTTTCCGTTGACCGCGGCCAGCGCGGCGTCCAGGGAAGCCGGATCGGTGATGGCCAGGCCGGTGAGTTCGGGGTCGATGCGCTTGGTCAGGCCGGCGAGCACCTTGCCGGGACCGCATTCGATGACGTGCGTGACGCCCTGCGCCTTCATGGCGCGCAGCGTTTCCACCCAACGCACAGGATGCCACGCCTGGCGCACCAGCGCATCGCGGATAGCCCCGGGTTCGACGGGCGATGCCACGTCGACGTTGTTGATCACCGGAATCTGCGGCGCCGACACGTTCACGGCGGCCAGCGCGGTGGCCAACACGTCGGCGGCAGGCTTGAGCAGGCTGGAGTGGAAAGGCGCCGACACCGGCAGCAGCAGCGCGCGCTTGGCGCCGGCGGCCTTGGCCAGCTCACAGGCACGCTCGACGGCAGCCTTGTGGCCGGCGATCACGACCTGGGCGGGCGCATTGAAATTCACGGCCTCCACGACCTCGCCCTGGGCGGCCGAGACGCAGGCGGCGCGCACGGCGTCGTCGTCCAGGCCCAGGATGGCGGCCATGGCGCCAGTGCCCACGGGCACGGCGGCCTGCATGGCGTCGGCGCGCACGCGCACCAGGCGCACGGCGTCTTCCAGCGCCAGCGAACCGGCGGCGGTCAGCGCGGCGTACTCGCCCAGGCTATGACCGGCCACCACGTCGGGCTTGCGGCCGCCAGCGGCCAGCCAGGCGTTGTAGAACGCCACGCCGGCGGTCAGCATGGCGGGCTGAGTGTTGGTGGTCAGATTGAGCTGTTCGACCGGACCCTGCGCGATCAGCGCGGCCAGGTCCTGCCCCAGGGCGGCCGAAGCGCGCGCCACGGAGTCGGTGACGGCGGCCACGCCCGACCAGGCGTCCAGCATGCCGACGGCTTGAGAGCCCTGGCCAGGAAAGACAAAAGCGATTTTCATGGTCATGGTTAAGCGTGTGGATGAATTCTGAGTCTGTGGGAGCGGCAGGCGATCGCGACGGCGGCTTGCGCCGCCCCGCGAGCACCCGCCTCTTACATGCGGGCGAGCACCGAGCCCCAGGTGAAACCGCCGCCCACGCCTTGCATCAGGATGAGCTGGCCGGGCTTGACGCGGCCGTCGCGGCGCGCGGCATCCAGCGCCAGGGGCACGCTGGCCGCGGAGGTATTGGCATGCTGATCGACGGTGATGACGACCTTCTCTGTCGGCACGCTGAGCTTGCGCGCCAGGAAATTCAGGATGCGAACGTTGGCTTGGTGCGGAATCAGCCAGTCCACTTCGCTGACTTCCACGCCGGCCTCGGCGCAGGTGTCGCGCGCGGAGCGGTCCAGCACCGTGACAGCCTGCTTGAAGACGGCCTGGCCATCCATGCGCAGGAAGGGATCACCGGTGACGCTACCGTAGGCGACGTTGCCTTCGGCACTGAGGATCTTGGTCTGCGAGCCATCGGCATGCAGCTGGGCGGCCAGGATGCCGGGCTTGTCGGAAGCCTTGAGGATCACGGCGCCAGCGCCGTCACCGAACAGCACGCAGGTCTTGCGGTCGTTCCAGTCCAGGATGCGCGAGAACACCTCGGCGCCGATGACCAGCGCACAACGGGCGCGGCCGGCGCGGATAAAGCTGTCGGCGGTGGTCAGCGCGTAGACGAAGCCGCTGCACACGGCCTGCACGTCGAAGGCGGCGGAGCCCTTGGCGCCCAGGTTGGCCTGCACCAGGCATGCAGTGCTGGGAAACACGAAGTCCGGCGTGGAGGTCGCCAGGACGATGAGATCGATCTCTGACGCCTCGACGCCGGCGTCAGCCATCGCGCGGCGCGCCGCCTCGGTGGCCAGCTGGCTGGTGGTCACGCCGCGTTCGGCGAGATGACGCTGGCGGATGCCGGTGCGCTCGACGATCCACTCGTCGGAAGTGGCGATATCGCGCGTCGCCAGCTCGGCGGCCAGCGCGTCATTCGAAACCACGCGTTCCGGCAGGAAACTGCCGGTGCCCGCGATCACGGAATATTTCATTGCGGTATCCATCAAGCGATGTCCCCGGCCGCGTTCGGCGCGGGCGCGGAGGCGCCGTCGCCAGACTGAACGCGCCTGGTGATCTGGGCGACCGTCTGCGCGGTGCGCTCCAGCAGTTTACTCACGACGGCTTCGCGGGCGCGCTGCAGGGCGAAGCCGAAGGCGTAGGCGTCCGCCGAACCGTGGCTCTTGATCACGACGCCACGCAAGCCCAGCAAGGCGGCGCCGTTGTAGCGGCGGTTGTCGACGCGGTTGCGCAGGCGGTTGAGCACTGGCTTGGCCAGAGCGCCCGCCAGGAGCGTGATGAGGTTGCGTTTGAATTCCTCGCGGATGACGCTGGACAGCATCTTGGCCAGCCCTTCCACGGACTTGAGCACGACGTTGCCGACGAAGCCGTCGCAGACCACCACGTCGACGGTGCCCTTGAAGATGTCATTGCCTTCCACGTTGCCGTAGAAGTTCAGCGGGCTGGAGCGCAGGAGCTCGGCGGCTTCCTTGACGACCTCGTTGCCCTTGATGACTTCCTCGCCGATGTTGAGCAGCCCCACCGTGGGGTTGTCGCGGTGGTCCACCGCCTGCGTCAGCGCGGCGCCCATGATGGCGAATTGCAGCAGGTGCTCGGCCGTACAGTCCACGTTCGCGCCCAGGTCCAGCACCGTGGTGGCACGGCCGGTCTGGTTCGGAATGGACGTGGCGATCGCCGGGCGGTCGATGCCGTCCAGCGTCTTGAGCACGTAGCGGGAAATGGCCATCCAGGCGCCGGTATTGCCCGCGGAAACGCAGGCGTCGGCGCGCCCGTCCTTGACGGATTGGGCGGCCAGGCGCATGGAGGAGTCTTTCTTGCGGCGCAGGGCGACTTCGACGGGGTCGTCCATCGTGACGACTTCGGAAGCCGCGACGATCTCAAGGCGATCACGGTCGACGCCGCGATGCTCGGAGAGCGCCGCTTCGATGGCGTCGGGAAGCCCGACCAGCAATAGCCGGGTATCCGGAAATTGCCGGGCGAACTCGATCGCAGCCGGAATCGTGACGGGCAGACCGAAGTCTCCGCCCATGCAGTCTATGGCGATGCGTATCACGGGGGCCAGGTATCAGCGCTCAGCCGAAATGGTCCGGGTACGAGTTCGGCCCGGGGGCCTTATTCGTCGGCCTTGGTCTTCAGGACCTTGCGGCCGCGGTAGAAGCCGTTGGGGCTGATGTGGTGACGCAGGTGCGTTTCGCCGGTGGTCGGCTCGATAGCCGTCGACGGGTTAACCAGAAAATCATGCGAACGGTGCATACCGCGCTTGGACGGGGACTTCTTGTTTTGTTGAACAGCCATGATGACTCCTAGAAACGGGGCGCATTGTACGCGATGCGGCCCGATGTTGATCTCAATCTTTGTGCTTCAGTTGTTCCAGCACCGCAAACGGCGACGGACGCTTGACAACGGGCTCTTGGGAAGCATCGCCGTCATTGGCCTGCGCGCCCGGGCATACATCATGCTTGGGCACATACGGAACGCTCAGAATGAGCTCATCCTCGATCTGGGCCAACAGATCGAAATGATGCGACCCCACCACCTTTTCGGGTTGATCAGGCGCAAAACCTTGTCCTTCTTCGCCGTCATCGTCCTCGCCGCTCTCGTCGTCTCCCTGCCCGGAGGCGGAAAACCCATCGTCGAGATCGTCTTCGGACTTGACCAGATGCAGCAGCGTCTGGCTATCGACCGGATAAGCGAACGGCGCATTGCAGCGCTGGCAAATCACAACCGGATTGGCCTGCACATGCAGGTGCAGCAACGGCTCGCCGGCGAGCAAGCCGGACTTGCCTTGTTCGCCGCGCACGGACCAGGTCACCAGACCCGCCGCACCAGCAGACTGCTCGGGCAGCCCATCGGTAAAACGCGTCAGGCGCACCAGCGGCACCGTACCCTGCGCTTCCTTGCCCAATCGGGCAAACGCGAAGGCATCGATGCGATCCACGCCGCCATTGCTCTTGCCGCCCGCGCCCTTGGCACGGCCGCCATTGCCGCCATTCTTGCCGTCAGCGCCACCGCTATCGCCCGAGCCAGGCATGCGCTTGGCGTCCTTGGTCTCGTTGCTCATGTGGTGATGTTCCTGCAAAAATGCCGCAAAACGTTAGATAATACTGTGACTTACGTACTAGCGTCAAATCCCGCATGCCTTCACAGCCTCGCCTGATTCTTGCCTCCAGTTCCCGTTACCGCAAGGAACTGCTTTCCCGTCTGCGCCTGCCCTTCATCGCGATTTCCCCCGATGTGGACGAAACGCCACAACCCGGCGAGACGCCGGAAGCGCTGGCGCTGCGCCTGTCCGTCGCCAAGGCCCAGGCGGTGGTGTCCGCCCACCCCGGCTGCGTCGTTATCGGCTCGGACCAGGTTGCCACCGTGGACGGGCAACCCATCGGCAAACCAGGAGATTTCGAGCGCGCCCGCGTTCAATTGCGGGCGCTGGCCGGCCAGACCGTCGAATTCCACAGCGCGCTGGCCGTTACCGACGGCGTGCGGACCGAAAAGGCAGATATCGTCACCCGCTGCCGCTTCCGCCCGCTGTCCGATCAGGCAATCGACGCCTATCTGCGGGCGGAAGAGCCCTACGATACCGCAGGCAGCGCCAAGGCGGAAAGCCTGGGCATCGCCCTGATGGAGAGCATCCAGAGCGACGACCCGACCGCCATCATCGGGCTGCCCCTGATCGCGCTGACCAGCATGCTGGCACGCTTCGGCCTGGACCCGCTGGCCGCTCCCGGAGCCGCGGCATGAGCGGCGCGCTGCACCTGATTCCCGTCGGCCTGGGCGAAGCGGCGCCGGAGCGCTGGCTGCCGGCCGAGGTCCGCACCCTGGCGGGCAGGCTGGATACCTATATCGCCGAGAACGCCAAGACCGCCCGCGCCTTCCTGAAGCTGGTCGGCACCGAGCGGCCGCTGCAGGAAATCACCATCCACACACTGAGCGACAAGGCAGACGACGGACAGATCCAGTCCTGGCTGCAAAGCGCCCGTCAAGGCGGTGAAATCGGACTGGTTTCCGAGGCGGGCTGCCCCGCCGTCGCCGACCCCGGCGCCAAGGTCGTGGCCGCCGCCCATCGCCTGGGCATCGCGGTGCGACCCTGGGTCGGCCCCTCCTCCATCCTGCTGGGACTGATGGCCAGCGGCCTGGACGGACAGCGCTTCGCCTTCCACGGCTATGCGCCGGTGGACGCGGGCGAGCGAGCCAAGCAGCTGCGCGCCTGGGAGCAGCATTCCGCCCGCCACGACCAGACCCAGTTGCTGATCGAAACCCCCTACCGCAACGCCGCCATGTACGCCACGCTGCTGGCCAGCCTGAAGGGCGACACCCGGCTGTGCGTGGCGCGATCCCTCACCACCAGCGATGAATGGGTAGCCACCCACACCATCGCCGAGTGGAAGAAACTGCCCGCCCCCCAGCTCGACAAGCTGCCCACCCTGTTCCTATTCCTGGCCCGCTGACCATGCTTCGACTTTCCCTCATCCTGGCCGCCGCGGCGGTCCTGGCGGGCTGCGCCACGCGCGGCCCCGCCGGCCTGGACCTGGACACATCGGTAAACGCCGTCAGCCAGAGCAGCCGCGTACGCGCCATCGTGATCCACTACACCACCGAAGACGACGCGCGCTCCATGCAGTTGCTATCCAAGGGCAAGGTCAGCGCGCACTACCTGCTGAGCCCCGCGGGTCGCGCCCACCGCCTGGTCGACGAAACGCGCGCCGCCTGGCACGCCGGCAACAGCTCCTGGTATGGCATCACCGCCATGAACAGCACGTCCATCGGCATCGAACTGGTCAACCCCGGCTGGACCCAGGGCGCGGACGGCGGCCGCGTCTGGCACGCCTATGACGACCGCCAGATCCGCGCCCTGACCATCCTGGTGCGCGACCTGATCCAGCGCCATGGCGTCGCGCCGGAGAACGTGGTGGGCCACAGCGACATCGCGCCGCAGCGCAAGGTGGATCCCGGCCCGCTGTTCCCGTGGAAGCAGCTGGCGGCCGCCGGCATCGGCCGCTGGTACGACGAGGCCGGCGCGGCGGCGCAGCTTGCGCGCCTGCAGGCCGAGCCGCTGCCCGCGCCCGCATGGTTCCAGCAGCAGCTGCAACGCCTGGGCTACGCCAGCCCGCAGACGGGCATGCTGGACCGCACCACCATCAACGTGTTGGCGGCCTTCCAGATGCATTACCGCCCGGCGCGCTACGACGGCCAGCCCGACGCTGAAACCGCGGCGATCATGATGGCGATGCCCTGAGACCCGGCCCCGCCGGCGCGCAAGACCACGCGCGGCGGTCGGCAGCCGCCCGCGCTCAGGAACGGCGCCGCCACCAGTCGGCCACCCGCCAGCCCAGCAGCACCGCCAGCACGGCGGCGTAGATCATGGGCTGTTCCAGGTCGTTCTTGCCCGCCTTGTGCCACCAGTAGTGCAACACCGCCAGCAGGCCGATGGCGTACACCGCCCGATGCAGGCGCTGCCAGCGCTTGCCCAGTCTGCGCATGGCCCATTGCGTGGAGGTGGCCGCCAGCGCCGCCATCAGCACGAAGGCGGCAAAGCCCACTGTGATGAAGGGCCGCTCGCCGATATCGGCCAGCATCTGCCCAGGGTCGAATCCCCGGTCCCACCAGACCCAGGCCATGAAATGCAGGAAGCCGTAGAAGAAGGCAAACAGCCCGCACATGCGGCGCAGGCGCACCAGCGCCGGCTGCCCGGTCAGACGGCGCAAAGGCGTGATGGCCAGCGTGACCAGCAGGCACACCAGGGTCCAGGTGCCGGACGAACGGGTCAGGAACTCCACCGGATTGGCCGTCAAGCCGTTGTTCAGCCCCAGCCAGATCCAGCGGGCGAAAGGCGTCAGCCCCAGCAGGAACAGCGCGGGCTTGACGCGCCCGACCGCAAGCGCCGACCACTGGGCCTTGGGCGTAGCGGCATCGCGACGCGTTTCGGCCGCCGTGGAAGCGTGGGGAGCGGGCGCGCCGGTCCGGGCCATGCGCGCCTCAGTAATTGGCCTTCAGATCCATGCCCTGATAAAGGGCCGCGACCTGATCCGCATAGCCATTGAACGGCAGCGTCTTGCGCTTCGGACTGAACAGGCCATCCTCGCCGATGCGCCGCTCGCTGGCCTGGCTCCAGCGCGGATGTGGCACGGCCGGATTCACATTGGCGTAGAAGCCGTACTCCTGCGGCGCGGCCTTGATCCAGGAAGACACCGGCTGCTTTTCGACCAGCCGGATCTTGACCAGCGACTTGGCCGACTTGAAGCCGTACTTCCACGGCACCGCCAGCCGCAAAGGCGCGCCATTCTGATTGGGCAGGACCTTGCCGTACAGGCCGAACACCAGCATGGCCAGCGGGTGCATGGCTTCGTCGATGCGCAGGCCTTCCACGTACGGCCAGTCCAGCACCGCCGCGCGCACGCCCGGCATGTTGTCGCGCTGCACGACGGTCACGAACTCGACGTACTTCGCATTGGCGGTCGGCTCGACCTGCTTGAGCAGGGCGGACAGCGAATAGCCCACCCAGGGAATGACCATGGACCAGCCTTCGACGCAACGCAGCCGATAGACCCGCTCTTCCATGGGCGCGAGCTTGAGCAGCGCTTCGATATCGAAGGTGCGCGGCTTGCCGACCTCGCCTTCGACGCTCACAGCCCAGGGGCGCGTCTGCAACTTGCCCGCATGGGCCGCCGGGTCGCTCTTGTCCAGACCGAATTCATAGTAGTTGTTGTAGGACGTGATATCAGACAGGGACGTCTGCTTGTCCATGACGCTCAGGGGGCTCGCCTGCCCGGGCAGCGCACCCAATTCGCCCGCAGACGCACTCGCGGCCCGGGCGCGGCTCGTCCACCCCGACAAGCCCAGGCCCGCGGCGGCGACGCCCGCCCCCAGGATCAGGTCACGCCGGGCGCGCCAGACCCGTTCGGGCGTGATCTCGGACGGCAGGATGGCGTCGGGCTTGCGTATCAGCATCGTGATCTCCGAAGTCGGCGGCCGCGGAAAACACGCGGCGCAATCCATGGACGACTGTGCGCCCCATGATATTCCGCGCCTGACGAAATGCGCCGATCTTCAGCCCGCACCCGCCCGGCACGTCCCACCAGGCAGATAGACCGGATCAGGAGCAAGACGTTCCGGAGCACGATGACACGGCTCCGCCGGATCACGGGGATTCCGGTTGAAGGAAACGTCGCCGGCGAGCATCGACCCGCGATCAGGCGGCGGCGCGCACCCGGTCAAGCAGCCACTCGCGAACCAGCGGCACGCTGCCCAGCACGGCCTGGGGCGAGCAACCTTCGAGTTCCTTCAGGGTGTGTGCGCCGTAGGTCACGCCCAGCCCATGCACGCCGGCGTTCACGGCCATCTGCAGGTCGTGCGAGGTGTCCCCCACCATCAACACCTGTTCCGGCGCCACGTCCAATTCCTGCATCAGCTCATGCAGCATGGCCGGATGCGGCTTGCTGAAGGTCTCGTCGGCGGTGCGGGTGGCGGCGAACCTGGGCCCCAGGCCGGTGGCGGCCAACGCGCGGTTCAGGCCGACACGGCTCTTGCCGGTCGCCACGGCCAGTTGGATGCCCTGCCCGGCCAGCGCATCCAGCATCTCGGGCACGCCGTCGAACAGGCGCAGCTCGGGATCACGCAGCAGGTAGTGGGTGCGATAGCGTTCAAGGAAGCGCGGCACCATGGCCTGCGTCAGTTCGGGCACCGCGCGGCGCAGCGCGCTTTCCAGGGACAGACCGATGACCCAGCTGGCATCGGAAGCCGAGGGCACGGGCAGTTCCAGATCACGGCAGGCGCCTTGGATGGCGGCCACGATGCTGTGGGTGGAATCCATCAAGGTGCCGTCCCAATCGAACACCACCAGCGTATACATAGACATCAGACAGACTCCAACTGTTTCAACAACTTCAGGCACGCGGGGGGCAAATCCGCCGTCAGCGTCAGGGTTTCGCCCGTCAGCGGATGCGCCAGCGTCAGGCGATGCGCATGCAGGAACATGCGCCCGAATCCCTGGCGCGAAAACTGCGCCCGGACCTCGTCATTGCCATACTTGTCGTCGCCCACGATGGGAAACCCGCTGGAAGCCAGGTGGACCCGGATCTGGTGGGTACGCCCCGTGCGCAACTCCGCGTCCACCAGGCTGTAACCGCCGAAACGCTGCTTCAGGCTGACGATAGTATGCGCACGTTGGCCGTCCGGATCCACCTTGACCCGGCGCTCGCCGCTCTGCGTGGTCCATTTGGACAGGCTCAGCTTGATGTGCTGGCGGTCGTTGACCCAATCGCCTTCGACCAGCGCCAGGTAGTGCTTCTCGCCCTTGCCCTCGCGCAGCATGGCATGCAGGGCCAGCAGCGCGTTGCGCTTCTTGGCTACCATGAGCAGGCCCGAGGTTTCCCGATCCAGCCGGTGGACCAGTTCCAGGAATTTCGCCTGCGGCCGGGCGGCGCGCAACTGCTCGATCACGCCAAAAGACACGCCGCTGCCGCCGTGGACCGCCACGCCGGCAGGCTTGTCGACCACCAGCATGGCGTCGTCCTCGTAGACCACCGGAAACTCGGCGGCCGGAACGGGCTTGGGCGCGCCGGGATCGGGCAGCCTCAGGGGCGGAATGCGAACAATGTCGCCCTCGGCCACCCGGTAATCGGCCTGGCTACGTCCCTTGTTTACCCGCACCTCGCCGCCGCGGATCGCCTTATAGATATGCGTCTTGGGCACGCCTTTACACAGCCGCAGCAGGTAATTGTCCAGGCGTTGGCCGGCATGTTCGGCGTCGACCTCGACCATTCGGACGGCGGGGGGGCTTGCAGGGGAGGAAGTTTCTTTGCGCATTGCGGAAAGCGACATATAATCGGGACAGCCTTAAGGGGCTGAACTAGCCGCCTGGCGTAGAGATGCAACAAGTACGCAACTCCGTCGAGCGCGCGGGCCGCCATTGTACTGCCTGCTGATTCAACCCCTGGGTCTCTTGGTCGCCGGCGCAACCGCGGCCTGCCGGACAGTGGTGTGGCATTCACTTTTTGCCCGCTGTCGCCGCAGGTCCGTTGCTTGCCGCAAGCGCCCTGAAGCATCGCAAGAATCGTCGCATCTACTATTTAAAGCACCAGTTGCGCGTCGGCATCCATTCCTGCCGCAACTGACGTTCACAGCACATTCCGTCAAACCACACTCAGTGAAGCTGACCCTCCTGCTGACAGAACCCCGTGCCGTACGGCACGACGTGCCCGCCTGACTCGCGGCGGATACGCCTGGGCGCCGCCCAGGTACGGTCCGCATTCTTCTTGCCCGCTTCAGCCGCTGCGCCCGAGTGACCCGAGGTCACGCGCCGATATCGGCGCGTCATGACAACGGAGAACCCCTCTCATGAAGCGCATGCTGTTCAATGCGACGCACCAGGAAGAATTGCGCGTCGCTATCGTTGATGGGCAGAAGCTCATCGACCTCGACATCGAGACTGCCGGCCGCGAACAACGCAAAGGCAACATCTACAAAGGTGTCATCACCCGCATCGAACCCGGCCTCGAAGCCTGCTTCGTCAACTACGGCGAAGACCGTCACGGCTTCCTGCCCTTCAAGGAAGTGGCCCGCAGCTACTTCAAGGAAGGCGTGGACGTGCGCAGCGCGCGCATCCAGGACGCCCTGCGCGAAGGCCAGGAACTGATCGTCCAGGTTGAAAAGGAAGAGCGCGGCAACAAGGGCGCTGCCCTGACCACGTTCATCTCGCTGGCCGGCCGCTACCTGGTCCTGATGCCCAACAACCCCCGTGGCGGTGGCGTTTCGCGCCGCGTCGAGGGCGAGGACCGCCAGGAACTGCGCGACACGATGGAGCAGCTCGAGCTGCCCCAGGGCATGAGCATCATCGCCCGCACCGCCGGCATCGGCCGCAACGTCGAAGAACTCCAGTGGGACCTGTCCTACCTGTTGCAGCTCTGGACGGCGATCGACGGCGCGGCGCGCGACAATTCCGCGCCCATCCTGATCTATCTCGAGTCCAGCCTGGTCATCCGCGCCATCCGCGACTATTTCTCCCCGGAAATCGGTGAAATCCTCATCGACACCGACGAGATCGCCGACCAGGCCACCGCGTTCATGAGCGTGGTGATGCCGGACAACGTCCAGCGCGTCAAGCGCTACCGCGACGACATCCCGCTGTTCTCGCGTTTCCAGATCGAACACCAGATCGAAACGGCCTACTCCCGCACCGTGCAGCTGCCGTCCGGCGGCGCCGTGGTCATCGACCACACCGAGGCGCTGGTGTCCGTGGACGTCAACTCGGCCCGCTCCACCCGCGGCGCCGACATCGAGGAAACCGCGCTGCGCACCAACGTGGAAGCGGCCGACGAAGTGGCCCGCCAGCTGCGCCTGCGCGACCTGGGCGGCCTGATCGTCATCGACTTCATCGACATGGAGGACAGCAAGAACCAGCGCGCCGTCGAACAGCGTCTGCGTGATGCCCTGCATTTCGACCGCGCCCGCGTGCAGATGGGCAAGATCTCCCGTTTCGGCCTGATGGAACTGTCGCGCCAGCGCCTGCGTCCGGCCCTGAACGAAGGCTCGCACATCACCTGCCCGCGCTGCAACGGCACCGGCGTGATCCGCGACGCGGAGTCCAGCGCCCTGCACGTCCTGCGCCTGCTGCAGGAAGAGGCCATGAAGGAAAACACCGCGGCGGTGCACGCCCAGGTGCCGGTGGACGTGGCCACCTACCTGCTGAACGAAAAGCGCTCCGACATCACCAAGATGGAAGCGCGCCTGAAGGTCAACCTGCTGCTGATTCCCAACAAGCATCTGGAAACGCCGCATCACCACATCGAGCGCCTGCGTCATGACGACCCGCGCCTCGAGGAAGTGAAGACCAGCTTCGAGTTGGTCGAGGCCCCGTCCACGGATGCCGCCTGGCAGCCGCGCGAGCACGAGATCAAGAGCCGTCCGGAAGCGCTGGTTAAGGGCATCACGCCCTCGCAACCCGCGCCCGTGTCCACGCCCGCCCCGGCGCCGGCCGCCGCTGCGCCCGCTCCTGCCGCCTCCGGCGGCCTGGGCGGCCTGTTCAAGCGTCTGGTCGGCTGGCTGACCGGCAATGGCGACAGCGCCAAGCCCGCTGCCACCCCCGCTGCCCAGGAAGACACCGCCAAGCGCGGCGCCTCCGGCCGCGGCAAGGGCCGCCACGATGGCCAGGACCGCCGCGGCGAACGCCATGGCTCTGACCGCAACCGCAACCTCCGCAATGAAGCGCGCGGCGACAGCGCTGAAGGCGCCGAAGGCGGCCGCCAGCACGTGCGCGGCAACCGCCGTGCCGAAGGCGAGCGCGCCGAGCGGCCGGAACGCGCCGAACGGCCGGAACGTGGCGAGCGCCAGGGCCGTAACGAAGCCCGCGCCGATCGCGACCAGGCCGCGCTGGCCAACAACCGCCCCGAGCAGGCAGCCGAGGCTGCTGGCGATGACGCCGGCGCCGGCCGCAATCGCCGTCGCGGCCGTGGCCGCAACCGCCGCGAGGAAGGCCAGTCCGACGCGCCGATGAGCGAACAGGAAAGCATGGTCGCGGCGCTGGCCCAGACCGTGGCCACCGCCCTGCCCGACGCCAAGCCCGCCGCTCCTGCCGCTGAAGCCGCTCCCGTGGCCGCCCTCCAGGAACAGACGGATGCCATCGAGCAAACGGAAGACGGCATCGCGCTGGCCGAAGGCGCCGAAGGCGCGGCAGATCCCGAGCGCAAGCGCCGCCGCCGCCGCAGCCGCCGCGGCCGCCGCAGCCAAGACGAGAACGGCCTGATCGGCAGCGACGAACAGCTGGATGACGCTGGTGACGAGGACAATGGCGCCGAGGCTGTCCAGGCCCAGGCTCCCGCTGAATCGGCTGAAACGCCTGCTCAGCCGCAAGCCGCCGCGCCTGCTGAAGAAGCCGTTCAGGCCGCTCAGGCCGAAGCTGCTCCGGCAGTCGAGCAAGCCGTCAAGGCCGAGCCGGTTCAGGCGACGCCCGTCGAGCCCGTGGTCACGCAAGCGCAGCCGCGCGACGAAGCCCCGGCCCCCGTGGCCGTGGAACCCGCCGCAGCACCCGCGCCTGTTACCGCACCCGTTCCCGCACCGGTCGAAGCGCCCGCCGTCGAACCCGTGGTGACGCAAGTTGCCGCGCCGGCAGCACAAGCGCCCGCTCCGGTCGAACCCGTGGCCGCTGCCCCGGCTCCCGCCGCCGCTCCGGCCCCGGCGGTTGCCGAGCAGCCCATCGTCATCCCGGCGGCAACGCCGTCCGCCAAGGCCCAGGCCCTGCACGACGTCGTCAACGCCGCTGGCCTGCAATGGGTGGAAACCGATCCGGACCGCCATGCGCAAACGCAGCTGCGTATCGCCGCCGCGCACACGCCGGCCCGCCTGGGTCGTGAGCGCAAGGCCGTGCCGTCCGTTTCGAATGAACCGCTGGTTCAGGTAGAAACGCGCCACTGAGCCGCGCCCTGAGAAAGAGCCCCCGCCGTAAAGCGGGGGCTTTTTTTTGCGTGCTCGCTGAAGGAGCTATCGGTTGAGGCGCCAGCGGCAAGACACCACGCGGCTCATCCCTCATCGGCAGCGCCCCCCCCCCCCTGCCGTTTCGCCTTGGCCCCAATAAAAAACCCCACAGGCTTTGCCTGCGGGGTTGGCGCTGACCGGTCCTGGCGAGAAAGCTCCCGCCCGGCTTCGATCAGAACTGGTACGTATAGGTGACTTGCACCATATCCAGGCCCGGATTCGGGCGCTTGATGCTGGCGTTGGAGAAGTGCGAATAGCGCAGGCCGATGCGGTTGTTCGGCGTCAACAGGAAACCCAGGCCGACGTGATCGCCGAACTGGAAGGCCGTGCTGATGTTCTCGTTGGCGAAGCGGGTAGTCGAGAACAGCGTGGCGCCAATGCCTGCTTCCAGGTAGAAGCGCTCGCCGGTCCACCAGCGGAACATGGGAATGGCGCTGAATTGCCAGGCATGGCCCGGCGTGCGCGAACCGTCGGCTGTCCAGTAGGACGCGCCGAATTCCGGCGTCAGATCCAGACGCCCCCAGTTGCCGCCGAACTGGTGCGTCCAGACCGAAGCCGTTTCATAGTTCAACGTGTAGCGCTTGTAGTGGTCACCGACCCCGTAGTGCAGGCTGACGCCGCCCTGGGTGCCTTCGGATTGAGCGCTCGCAACAGTGGCAAGGCCAGTCAGCGCCAACCCGACCAGGCTCGCCAACATTTTCTTCTTGTTCAACTGCATTGGGTGACTCCGTAATCTGTAAAAATGCTTATAGCAGCTGTCAAAACATTATCAAAATTCGGGCCGCATTGCTGCGTTTATGTCTCACAGCTGCAACATTCTCAGTGGAAAACTCTGTTCCGAAAATCCACCTATTGACCGGAACCTGTCCGAACGCAAACGGCAATAAAAAAGCCGGCGGCCCTCAGGCC
>NZ_JCBANG010000061.1:0-40552 GCF_059760905.1 Achromobacter sp. 1011811831 | reverse complement strand
CATCCGGATTTATCCGGGGCCCGCGCCCCGTCGCGTCAGGGATCCGGAAGTTTCCGGTAAAATGCCGCGTTTATCCGCCCGTCACCATTCATTTTTCGGAAAATAGGTCTTTTAATGCAGCCTGTGGTTGAAACCCTCTCCGGCCTGGAGCGCCGTGTTGATCTGGCCGTTTCGGTGGCCGACGTCGAAAAGGAAGTCCAGGCGCAGCTCAAGCGCGTGGCCCGCACCGCCAAGGTGCCCGGCTTCCGTCCCGGCAAAGCTCCGCTCGCCATGCTCGAACGCAGCCATGGCCCCGGCATCCGCTATGACGTGATCAACAGCCAGGTCGGCCGCGCTTTCGAACAAGCCGTCGACGGCGCCAAGCTGCGCGTCGCTGGTGCCCCGAACCTGGAACCCAAGACCGAAGGCATCTCGGACGACACGCTGGCGTTCACCGCCACGTTCGAGGTCTATCCCGAAGTCGCCGTGCCTGACCTGTCGGGCCTGGCCGTCACGCGCTACGAAACCGCCGTGACCGACGCCGAAGTGCAGCAGACCCTGGATGTGCTGCGCAAGCAGCGCGCCACGTTCGAAGCCCGTGAAGGCCGCGCCTCGCAAGACGGCGACCGCGTCACTCTGGACTTCGCCGGCACCATCGACGGCGTGCCCTTCGAAGGCGGCAAGGCCGAAGGCTTCCCCTTCGTGCTGGGCCAGGGCCGCATGCTGCCCGAGTTCGAGGAAGCCGCCCGTGGCCTGAAGGCCGGCGAGACCAAGGTCTTCCCGCTCAAGTTCCCCGATGACTACCAGGGCAAGGAAGTCGCCGGCAAGACCGCCGAATTCACCATCACCGTCAAGGAAGTGGCTGAAGGCGTGCTGCCCGAGCTGAACGGCGAATTCGCCAAGTCCCTCGGCCAGGCCGAAGGCGACGTGGAAAAGCTCAAGGCCGACATCCGCAGCAACATCGAGCGCGAAGTCAAGACGCGTTCGCAAGGCCGCACCAAGGCCAGCGTCATGGACGCCCTGGTCGAAGCCGGCAAGTTCGACGTGCCGAAGGCCCTGGTTGACAACGACGTGCAAGGCCGCGTGGCCGCCGCCCGCGAAGAGCTGAAGCAGCGCGGCATCCCCAACGCCGAGTCGGTGCCGATCCCCGCCGAAGCCTTCGCCACCGAATCCGAGCGCCGCGTGCGCCTGGGCCTGCTGGTGTCCGAGCTGGTCAAGCAAGCCCAGCTGCAAGCCAAGCCGGAACAGGTCCGTGCCCGCATCGAAGAGTTCGCCCAGAACTACGAACAACCCGCCCAGGTTGTCAGCTATTACCTGGCTGACCGCCAGCGTCGTGCTGAAATCGAGGCTATCGTGCTGGAAGACAATGTCGTCGCGCACGTTCTGGAAAAAGCCAAGGTCACCGACGAAAAGGTGGCTTTCGATCAGTTGATGGGGATGGCGTAACTACTATGCAGAGATTCACCGATTTCTATGCGGCAATGAATGGCGGGTCTTCGGTGACCCCCACCGGCCTGGGCTACATTCCCATGGTGATCGAGCAGTCGGGGCGCGGCGAACGCGCCTACGACATCTACTCGCGTCTGCTCCGCGAGCGGCTCATCTTCCTGGTGGGCCCGGTCAACGACGCGACCGCCAACCTGGTGGTCGCCCAGTTGCTGTTTCTGGAATCGGAGAATCCTGACAAGGACATTTCCCTGTACATCAACTCGCCCGGCGGGTCGGTGTACGCGGGAATGGCCATCTATGACACGATGCAGTTCGTCAAGCCGGACGTGTCCACCCTGTGCACCGGCCTGGCGGCCAGCATGGGTGCGTTCCTGCTGGCGGCGGGCAAGAAGGGCAAGCGTTTCACGCTGCCCAACTCCCGCATCATGATTCACCAGCCCTCGGGCGGCGCCCAGGGCCAGGCCTCTGACATCCAGATCCAGGCCCGCGAAATCCTGGATCTGCGCGAGCGCCTGAACCGCATCCTGGCCCAGAACACCGGCCAGCCCGTCGAGCGCATCGCCCTGGACACGGAACGTGACAACTTCATGTCCGCCGAAGATGCGGTATCGTATGGACTGGTCGACAAGGTGATGACCTCCCGTTCGGAAGGCTGACTTTCCGGCTCGTCCGAACCAGCTGCCATCACGTTCGAGTATGCGTAGGCTGCGCCGGGTCCTTCGGGCCTGGCGCGTCGTTACCTGAGATACGAAATACATATGCCTGAAAAAAAGGGATCGGCAGACGCTAAGGTGCTGCATTGCTCGTTTTGCAATAAAAGCCAGCACGAAGTCCGCAAGCTGATCGCAGGTCCGTCGGTATTCATCTGCGATGAGTGCATCGACCTGTGCAACGACATCATCCGCGAGGAAGCGCAGGCAACCGCGCGCGCGGCGATTCGTTCCGAACTGCCCACTCCGGCTGAAATCAAGACCTTCCTGGACCAGTACGTAATCGGGCAGTCGCTGCCCAAGCGCATGCTGGCGGTGGCGGTCTACAACCACTACAAGCGGATCCGCCACGGCGAGATCAAGGGCGACGAGGTCGAGCTCTCCAAGAGCAACATCATGCTGATCGGCCCGACCGGCTCGGGCAAGACCCTGCTGGCCCAGACGCTGGCGCGCATGCTGAACGTGCCCTTCGTCATGGCCGACGCCACCACGCTGACCGAAGCCGGCTACGTGGGCGAAGACGTCGAAAACATCATCCAGAAGCTGCTGCAGAACTGCAACTACGAGGTCGAGAAGGCGCAGCGCGCCATCATCTACATCGATGAAATCGACAAGATCTCGCGTAAGTCCGACAACCCGTCCATCACCCGCGACGTGTCGGGCGAGGGCGTGCAGCAGGCGCTGCTGAAGCTGATCGAAGGCACGGTGGCCTCGGTGCCGCCGCAAGGCGGGCGCAAGCACCCGAACCAGGACTTCGTCCAGGTCGACACGACCAACATCCTGTTCATCGTCGGCGGCGCCTTCGACGGCCTGGAAAAGGTCATCCGCGACCGTACCGAAAAGTCCGGCATCGGCTTCTCGGCCTCGGTCCGGGCCAAGTCCGAGCGCGGCGTGGGCGAACTCTTCTCCGAAGTCGAGCCCGAAGACCTGATCAAGTTCGGCCTGATCCCCGAACTGGTCGGCCGCCTGCCGGTGGTCGCCACGCTCGATGAGCTGGACGAGGCTGCTCTCATCCAGATCCTGACCGAACCGAAGAACGCGCTGCTCAAGCAGTTCCAGAAGCTGTTCGCGATGGAAGGCGCCGAACTGGACGTGCGTACCACCGCCCTGGCGGCCATCGCCCGCAAGGCACTCAAGCGCAAGACCGGCGCGCGTGGCCTGCGCTCCATCATCGAGCAGGCGCTGCTCGACACCATGTATGACCTGCCTTCCCAAGGCAACGTCAAGCGCGTGGTGCTGGACGAGAATGTCATCGAAGGCGACGGCAAGCCCTTGCTGATCTACGCTGACGAGGCCGGCGCTTCGGAAAAGCCGGAGCGCGGGGAAGTCCGCGACGCCGCAGCCTGACATTTCAAGAAAACCCGTTCATGTAACGGGTTTTTTTGGCCTTGTTGGCCACCAGGACGCCGGGATCTTGAATTTTCGGCTATTGTTCCCATAACAGACGTAACTGACGAGGGCGCCCATGTTTCCGGGCCTTCTCTGTCCCCGATACGCCGAGTCATACCGAGGAACCATCTATGTCTGCCAGCCAGACCCTGCCTTCCGACCCGATCGACCTGCCGCTGTTGCCGCTGCGCGACGTGGTGGTGTTCCCGCACATGGTCATCCCGCTGTTCGTCGGCCGTCCGCGCTCGATCCGCGCGCTGGAAGTTGCGATGGAAGCGGGCAAGAGCATCATGCTGGTGGCGCAAAAGTCCGCCGGCAAGGATGATCCCACTCCCGAAGACGTCTACGAAATTGGCTGCGTCGCCGGCATCCTGCAGATGCTGAAGCTGCCCGACGGCACCGTGAAGGTGCTGGTCGAGGGCACGCAGCGCGCCCGCATCAACACCATTGAAGACGCGGATTCGCACTTTACCTGCCAGGTCACCCCGATCGAGCCGGACGCCATCCAGGGCTCCGAGACCGAGGCGCTGCGCCGCGCGATCGTTGCCCAGTTCGAGCAGTACGTCAAACTCAACAAGAAGATCCCGCCCGAGATCCTGACCTCGCTCGCCGGCATCGACGACGCCGGCCGCCTGGCCGACACGATCGCCGCGCACCTGCCGCTCAAGCTCGAGCAGAAGCAGAAGATGCTCGAGATCGTCGGCACCTCCGAGCGCCTTGAAGGCCTGCTGACGCAGCTGGAAACCGAAATCGACATCCTCCAGGTCGAAAAGCGTATCCGCGGCCGCGTCAAGAAGCAGATGGAGAAGAGCCAGCGCGACTACTACCTGAACGAACAGGTCAAGGCCATCCAGAAGGAACTGGGCGAAGGCGAGGAAGGCGCTGACATCGAGGAACTCGAAAAGAAGATCATCGCCGCGCACATGCCCAAGGAGGCCCGTAAGAAGGCCGACGCCGAGCTCAAGAAGCTCAAGCTCATGTCGCCCATGTCCGCCGAAGCCACGGTGGTGCGCAACTACATCGATACGCTCATCAATCTTCCCTGGAAGAAGAAGAGCAAGATCAACAACTCGATCAGCAACGCCGAGACGGTGCTGGACAACGACCACTACGGCCTCGAGAAGGTCAAGGAGCGCATCCTTGAATACCTCGCGGTGCAACAGCGCGTGGACAAGGTCAAGGCGCCGATCCTGTGCCTGGTCGGGCCTCCGGGCGTGGGCAAGACCTCGCTCGGCCAGTCCATCGCCAAGGCCACGAACCGCAAGTTCGTGCGCATGGCCCTGGGCGGCGTGCGCGACGAAGCCGAGATCCGCGGTCATCGCCGCACCTACATCGGCTCGATGCCCGGCAAGATCGTCCAGAACATGACCAAGGTCGGCGTGCGCAACCCGCTGTTCCTGCTGGACGAGATCGACAAGCTGGGCATGGATTTCCGCGGCGATCCCTCGTCGGCGCTGCTGGAAGTGCTGGATCCCGAACAGAACCACACGTTCCAGGACCACTACATCGAGGTCGATTTCGACCTGTCCGACGTGATGTTCGTCGCGACCAGCAACACGCTGAACATTCCGCCGGCGCTGCTGGACCGCATGGAAGTGATCCGCCTGTCGGGTTACACCGAAGAGGAAAAGATCCATATCGCCCGCGACCATCTGCTGCCCAAGCTGATGAAGAACAACGGTGTCAAGGACAACGAGCTGACGGTCGACGAGTCCGCGCTGCGCGACATCGTGCGCTACTACACCCGGGAAGCCGGCGTGCGTGCGCTCGAACGCGAAGTGGGCAAGATCTGCCGCAAGGTCATCAAGCAGCTGCTCACCCAGAGCGACAAGGCCAAGGCCGAGGGCAAGACCCCGGAAGCCAAGGTGGTCAATGTCACCGGTGAAAATCTGTCCGACTACCTGGGCGTGCGTCGCTACACGTTTGGCATGGCCGAGAAGGAAAACCAGATCGGCCAGGTCACCGGACTGGCCTGGACGGAAGTTGGCGGCGACCTGTTGACGATCGAAGTGGCGGACATGCCCGGCAAGGGCGTGATCCAGCGCACGGGCTCGCTCGGCGACGTCATGAAGGAATCAGTCGAGGCCGCCCGCACCGTGGTGCGCTCGCGCGCCCGGCGCCTGGGCTTCGCGGACAGCGTGTTCGAGAAGCACGACATGCACGTGCACGTGCCGGAAGGCGCGACACCGAAGGATGGTCCGTCCGCGGGTATCGCGATCACCACGGCCATGGTGTCGGCCCTGTCGCGTATCCCGGTGCGCGCCGACGTCGCCATGACCGGCGAGATCACGCTGCGCGGCGAAGTCTTGCCCATCGGCGGCCTGAAGGAAAAGCTGCTGGCGGCGCATCGCGGCGGCATCAAGACGGTCTTGATTCCGGAAGAAAACGTCAAGGACTTGGCGGAGATTCCGGACAACGTCAAGAACCATCTGGAAATCGTGCCGGTGCGCTGGATCGACAAGGTCCTGGAGCTGGCCCTGGAGCGTCTGCCGGAGCCGCTGGCCGAGGAAGACGCCGTGAAGGAACCGCTGGTGGCCAAGCCGGCGGAACCGGGCAGCACGGATCCGGTGCTCAAGCACTGAAACCTGGGTAGATGAGAAAGGCGCCGCTTACGCGGCGCTTTTCTTTTTTGGCGGCGCCGATGGCTCCGATGGATGCGCCTGGCGTCGGCATTGGGCTTTTGGTCGAGCTGTCGCCGATACCAGGTGCGTGTCGGCGCCGGGCCGGCATGGTGTCGTGCCCCGATGCATCGCCAAACAAAAACCCCGCCATGGCGGGGTTTCCTGTCGCGGTGTAGCGATCGATGTTGCGGCGGCCGGGCTTGGCCAAGCCCGCGTCAGCCGCGATGGCGGGTGTTCAGTGCAGGGCTTGAGTGCGGATCAACCCGACAGCGATGCCTTCCAGCGCGAATTCCTGTTCGGCGTCCACGATGATGGGGGCGAAATCGGGGTTCTCGGGCAGCAGTTCCAGGCGGCCATTCTGGCGCTGCAAGCGCTTGACCGTCACGTCGTCGCCCAGGCGGGCGACGACGATCTGGCCGTTGCGCGCTTCGGTGGCGCGCTTGACCGCCAGCAGGTCGCCTTCAAGAATGCCGGCGTCGCGCATGCTCATGCCGCGCACTTTCAGCAGGTAATCGGGTGTCTGGGCGAACAGGCCGGGGTCGACGCCGACTTCGCGCTCCACATGCTCGGCCGCCAGGATCGGGCTGCCCGCGGCAACGCGGCCGACCAGCGGCAGCAGCAGCTGGGCCAGGGCAGGGTGGGGCAGCATGGCTTGCGCTGGTGCCGTGGCGGCGTCCTTCAGGCGAATGCCGCGCGAGGCGCCGGCGGTAAGCTCGATGGCGCCCTTGCGGGCCAGCGCCTTGAGGTGATCCTCAGCCGCGTTGGGAGATCGGAAACCCAATGCCTGGGCAATTTCGGCGCGAGTGGGCGGAAAGCCCGTGCGCGCGACGGTTTGCCGGATGAGGTCGAGGATTTGCTGCTGGCGTTCCGTGAGTTTGCTGGCCATGGCGATGATCCGTTGCTTGCGGACTGTACATATATACAGCGCCATTCTGGGGGACATAACGGAAAAATGCAAGCGCACGCCGCCAAAACAAAACAGGACCCGCATGGGTCCCGTCTTGCATCGCCAGTTGCCAGCGGCGGCATGGCGCCGCGCCGGGCGTCAGGCTCAGAGCACCGCGGCGATGGCCTTGGCCACCTTGTCGATGTTGCCGCTGTTCAGCGCGGCGACGCAGATGCGGCCGCTGGAGACGGCGTACACGCCGTGTTCTTCGCGCAGGCGGTCGACCTGGGCGGCGCTCAGGCCCGAATACGAGAACATGCCGCGCTGGGCCAGCACGAAGCTGAAGTCCTGCTTGCCGCCGTGTTCCTTGATCTTCTCGACCAGCTGCTTGCGCATCAGGCGGATGCGGTCGCGCATGCCAGCGAGTTCTTCTTCCCACAGGGCGAACAGTTCGGGCGAGTTCAGCACCGTCGACACCACCGTGCCGCCGTGGGTGGGCGGGTTGGAGTAGTTGGTGCGGATGACGCGCTTGAGCTGGCTCAGCACGCGAACGGCTTCGTCCTTGCTGCCGGCCACCACGGTCAGGGCGCCGACGCGCTCGCCGTACAGCGAGAAGGACTTGGAGAACGAGGAGCTGATGAACATCGTCAGGTCCTGCTCGGCGAACATGCGCACGACCGCGGCATCTTCCTGCAGGCTGTCGCCGAAGCCCTGGTAGGCGATGTCCAGGAACGGGACCAGCTGGTTCTGCTTGACGACGTCGGCGATCTGCTTCCACTGCTCGAACGTGGGGTCCACGCCGGTCGGGTTGTGGCAGCAGGCGTGCAGCACGACGACGGTCTTGGCCGGCGCGGCCTTCAGGTCGGCCAGCATGCCTTCGAAGTTCAGGCCGCGGGTGGCGGCGTCATAGTACGTGTAGGTGCCGACTTCGAAGCCGGCGCGCTCAAACAGGGCGCGGTGGTTTTCCCAGCTGGGGTTGCTGATCAGGACCTTGGAACCCGGCAGCAACTGGTGCAGGAAGTCGGCGCCGATCTTGAGCGCGCCGGTGCCGCCCAGGGCCTGCGTGGTCAGCACGCGGCCGGCGGCGGCCAGCGGGGAGTCGTTGCCCAGCAGCAGCGCCTGTGCGCCCTTGTTGTAGCCGGCGATGCCTTCGATCGGCAGGTAGCCACGGGCCGCGGCGGCCTCGATGCGGGCAGCTTCGGCCTTGCGCACCGCGCCCAGCAGAGGGATGCGACCCTGGTCGTCGTAGTACACGCCCACGCCCAGATTGACTTTACCGGGACGGGTGTCCGCGTTGAATTGTTCGTTCAGGCCAAGGATGGGGTCGCGCGGCGCGAGTTCGACGGAATCGAAGAGGGTGCTCATGGGAGTCTATTGGGCTGGGTGGACGCAGGAATTGGTGCTGTGGATAATGAGGGGTTTACCTCGGGAACAGTCTAGCATGTCCAAGAGCGAGCGACGGGGCCGGAAAACGGCCGAAAAGCAGGCTGAAAGTCTGGACGAAAGCCTGGGCGCGGGCCTGGGGGAAGGTCTGGGGGAGGGTCTGGATGCAGGCCTGAATGCGACTGGCCTGGCGGACGAGTCCGCCGGGCAGGCCGGCACGCGCGCCGGCGAGGGCGGCGGCGGGGGGGGGGACAGTACCGTTCCGGGCGCTGCCCCGGGCTTTGTCGAGTATCCGGGCAGTCCATTCCAGCTGTACCAGCCGTATCCGCCGGCGGGCGACCAGCCGACGGCCATCGACAGCCTGGCCCAGGGCATGGAAGACGGCCTGATGTATCAGACGCTGCTGGGCGTGACCGGATCGGGCAAGACCTACACCATGGCCAACGTGATCGCCCGCCTGGGTCGTCCGGCCCTGGTGCTGGCGCCCAACAAGACGCTGGCCGCGCAGTTGTACGCCGAAATGCGCGAGTTCTTCCCGAAGAACGCGGTCGAGTACTTCGTTTCGTACTATGACTATTACCAGCCCGAGGCCTACGTGCCGACGCGCGACCTGTTCATCGAGAAGGACTCGTCCATCAACGAGCATATCGAGCAGATGCGATTGTCGGCCACCAAGAGCCTGCTGGAACGCCGCGACACGGTGATCGTGGGCACGGTGTCCTGCATCTACGGTATCGGCAATCCCGGCGACTACCACGCCATGGTGCTGATCTTGCGCTCGGGCGACCGGATTTCCAGGCGCGAGATCCTGGCGCGGCTGGTTGCCATGCAGTACACCCGCAATGACGCGGAGTTCACGCGCGGCGTGTTCCGCGTGCGTGGCGAGACGATCGACATCTTTCCGGCCGAAAGCGCCGAACTGGCGCTGCGGCTGACGCTGTTCGACGACGAGATCGAGAGCCTGGAGCTGTTCGATCCGCTGACCGGCCGCATCCGTCAGAAGCTGCCCCGCTTCACGGTGTACCCGGGTTCGCACTACGTAACGCCGCGCGATACCGTCCTGCGCGCCATCGAGACCATCAAGGAAGAGCTGCGCGAGCGCGTCAAGCGTTATGTCGACGACGGCCATCTGGTCGAGGCGCAGCGGCTGGAGCAGCGCACCCGCTTCGATCTGGAAATGCTGCAGGAGCTGGGCTTCTGCAAGGGCATCGAAAACTATTCGCGGCATCTATCGGGCGCGGCGCCGGGCGAGCCGCCGCCCACGCTGATCGACTACCTGCCCAGCGACGCGCTGATGTTCATCGATGAAAGCCACGTCACCATCGGGCAACTGAGCGCCATGTACCGCGGCGACCGGTCGCGCAAGGAAACACTGGTCCAATATGGATTCCGCCTGCCTTCGGCGCTGGACAACCGGCCGCTGAAGCTGGAGGAATTCGAGGCGCGCATGCGCCAGTGCGTGTTCGTATCGGCCACTCCGGCCGCCTATGAGCGCGAGCATACGGACAACGTGGTGGAGCAGGTGGTACGCCCCACGGGCCTGGTGGATCCGGAGGTGCAGGTGCTGCCGGCGCGCACCCAGGTCGACGACCTGCTGGGCCAGATCAAGGCCAGGGTGGCGGTGTCGGAGCGTGTGCTGGTGACCACGCTCACCAAGCGCATGGCCGAGGATCTGACCGACTTTCTGAGTGAGCACGGCGTCCGGGTGCGCTATCTGCATTCCGATATCGATACGGTCGAGCGCGTGGAGATCATCCGCGACCTGCGGTTGGGCACATTTGACGTGCTGGTCGGGATCAACCTGCTGCGCGAGGGGCTGGACATTCCCGAGGTTTCGCTCGTGGCGATCCTGGATGCCGACAAGGAAGGTTTCCTGCGTTCGGAACGCAGCCTGATTCAGACCATTGGCCGCGCCGCGCGCAACCTCAATGGGCACGCGATCCTTTACGCCGACCGCATCACGGATTCCATGCAGCGGGCCATGCAGGAAACGGAGCGGCGGCGCGTCAAGCAGCTGCAGTTCAACGCGGACCACGGCATCACGGCGCGCGGTGTCAGCAAGGCGGTGCGCGAACTGATCGACGGCATCGTGGCGCCGGTCCAGCACGATGCGCTGGAAGCGGCGGTCCCAGCGGAATTCCTGAACGACGAAAAGGCGCTGGCGCGTGAGCTCAAGCGCCTCGAAAAGCTGATGATGGACCATGCCCGGAATCTGGAGTTCGAACAGGCGGCCGCCGCCCGCGACGCCCTGACGGCATTGAAGCAGCGCGTCCTGCTGGACGGGGCGGTGTGAGCTGCGGGCGGCTCATAAGGCCGCCCGTGAACCTGTCTGATCGCTGACGGCAAGCTGAAAAAATTTGTTCTGGCGCAGCGCAATCAGGCGTTCAAATTTTGCGCAGATTTTTCCCGGACAAGCTCGGGGAAGGTCTGGATTTTTTATTCCAATTCATTGATTTAAAAGTAAATTATTGACACGACATTTTGTCCTGCAAACCCCTTTTGAGCGCAAAAAAAGCTTGCCTTATCGCGGGTTTTCCCGCACACTTGCCAGCATGATGACCAAGGTACTTTTCGTTTGCATGGGCAATATCTGTCGCTCGCCGAGCGCAGAGGGCGTGTTTCGCCATTTGGTGAACGACGCGGGTTTGGGCGACGTGGTTCGCATCGATTCCGCCGGCACGCACGCGTTTCACATCGGCGAGGCGCCTGATGCCCGGGCGCAGGCCGCGGCGCGCAAGCGCGGCTACGAGATCACGCACTGCGAGGCGCGTCAGGTCACCGCGGAAGATTTCCGCGAATTCGATCTCATCCTGGCCATGGACTGGGACAACCTGTCCGCCATGCAGCAGCAGTGCCCGAAGGCCTATCAGCACAAGCTGATGCTGCTGATGCGCTTCGCCAATGAGTTCGAAGAAGCCACCGTGCCCGATCCTTACTATGGCGGCGCCGACGGTTTCGGCAAGGTGCTGGACTACCTGGAAGACGCCTGTCAAGGCGTGCTCGAACTGGTCCGCAAGCGCGCTACCCAATACCAGGCGGCCTGAGCCCCTGGCTCGGGTCGGCGATAGCTGGCCCGAACTGAATTGGCAGTGAATCAACCGCGCGTCAGCGCGGTTTTTTCTGGTTACGAGCCATACCAATTTAGTCGGGAATTTGCTATACTTGAGCCAATTACTCGGGTATTGGCCGTTGGATTCTCTGGCGGCCATGGCCGATTCACAGGGAACCCACCATGCGGTTAACTACCAAAGGGCGTTTCGCCGTGACTGCCATGATCGATCTGGCTATGCGGCAGCATAGCGGTCCGGTCACTCTCGCGGCCATCAGCCAGCGCCAGAATATTTCGCTTTCCTACCTGGAACAGCTGTTCGGAAAGCTGCGCCGCCACGAACTCGTGGACAGCGTGCGCGGCCCGGGCGGCGGTTATTCGCTCGCCCGCCTGGCGCGCAACGTGACCGTTGCCGACATCATCTTCGCCGTGGACGAACCGCTGGATGCCACCAGCTGTGGTGGCAAGCGCGACTGTACCAGCGGCAACGATGGCAAGCCGGGCAAGTGCATGACGCACGAACTCTGGGCCACGTTGAACCGCAAGATGGTCGATTACCTGGATTCGGTGTCCCTGCAGGATCTCGTGGATCAGCAGCGCGTGCGCCAATTGCAGGAAGCCAACAATCAGGCCCAGGCCTGCGCCGTGCGCGTGAACCGGGTGGGTGGCGCGAACGCCGCCAACGCCCCGACCACGACCGTCGCCGCCAACGCCACCGCATAAGCAGCATCAGGAGTTTGTAGAAATGACCACTCGCCCGATCTATCTGGACTACTCGGCCACCACGCCGGTCGATCCCCGCGTCGTCGACAAGATGGTGCCCTGGCTGTACGAGAACTTCGGCAATCCGGCCTCGCGCAGCCATGCCTTCGGCTGGGAGTCCGAGGACGCCGTCGAGCGCGCCCGCGAGGAAGTCGCCAAGCTGGTGAACGCCGATCCGCGCGAAATCGTCTGGACCTCTGGCGCGACCGAGTCCGACAACCTTGCCATCAAGGGCGCCGCCAACTTCTACGCCGAACGCGGCAAGCACATCATCACCGTCAAGACCGAGCACAAGGCCGTGCTGGACACCTGTCGCGAGCTGGAGCGCCAGGGCTTCGAGGTGACCTACCTGGACGTCAAGGAAAACGGCCTGATCGACCTGGGCGTGTTCAAGGCCGCGCTGCGCCCTGACACCGTGTTGGTCTCGATCATGATGGTGAACAACGAAATCGGCGTGATCCAGGACGTGGAAACGCTGGGTGAAATCTGCCGCGAAAAGGGCATCATCTTCCATGTGGACGCCGCGCAGGCGACCGGCAAGGTTGAAATCGACCTGCAGAAGCTCAAGGTCGACCTGATGTCGTTCTCGGCTCACAAGACCTACGGCCCCAAGGGCATCGGCGCGCTGTACGTGCGTCGCAAGCCGCGCGTGCGCATCGAGGCGCAGATGCACGGCGGCGGCCACGAGCGCGGTTTCCGCTCGGGCACGCTGGCTACGCACCAGATCGTCGGCATGGGCGAAGCCTTCCGCCTGGCGCGCGAGGAAATGGGCACCGAGAACGAGCGCATTCGCATGCTGCGCGATCGCCTGTGGGCGGGCCTGTCGCAGATCGAAGAGGTCTACCTGAACGGCGACATGGACCAGCGCGTACCGCACAACCTGAACGTCAGCTTCAACTATGTCGAAGGCGAGTCCCTGATCATGGCGATCAAGGAACTGGCCGTGTCCAGCGGCTCGGCCTGCACCTCGGCCAGCCTGGAACCTTCCTACGTGCTGCGCGCCCTGGGCCGCAACGACGAGCTGGCGCACAGCTCGATCCGTTTCACGCTGGGCCGCTTCACCACCGAGCAGGAAATCGACTACGCGGTCGAACTGCTCAAGAGCCGCGTGGGCAAGCTGCGCGACATGTCGCCGCTTTGGGAAATGGCCAAGGAAGGCATCGACCTGAACACCGTGCAGTGGGCTGCGCACTAAGCGCCCGCGCCTTGAAATACGTGGAGAATCAATATGTCTTACAGCACTAAGGTCCTGGACCACTACGAAAACCCGCGCAACGTCGGTTCGTTCGACAAGTCGGACGACTCCGTCGGCACCGGCATGGTCGGCGCTCCCGCCTGTGGCGACGTCATGAAGCTGCAGATCAAGGTCAACGAATCGGGCGTGATCGAAGACGCGCGCTTCAAGACCTACGGCTGCGGCTCGGCCATCGCCTCCAGCTCGCTCGTGACCGAATGGGTCAAGGGCAAGACGCTGGACGAAGCGCTGACGATCCGCAACACGCAGATCGCCGAGGAACTGGCGCTGCCGCCCGTGAAGGTCCACTGTTCCATCCTGGCCGAAGACGCGATCAAGGCCGCGGTGCAGAACTACAAGGAAAAGCACTCGGTTCCGGCCGAGGTGGCGAACTGAAATGTCCGTAACCCTGACCCAGAAGGCAGCCAACCACATCGGCCGCTACTTGCAAAAGCGCGGCAAGGGCATCGGCTTGCGGCTCGGAGTTAGGACCACGGGCTGCTCCGGCATGGCGTACAAGTTGGAATACGTGGACGAGGCGGCGCCCGAGGACATGGTCTTCGAGAGCTTCGGCGTGAATGTCTACGTCGATCCCAAGAGCCTCGCCTATCTGGACGGCACCGAGCTCGACTACGCGCGCGAAGGCCTGAACGAAGGCTTCAAGTTCAGCAACCCCAACGAGAAGGCGACCTGCGGCTGCGGCGAGTCGTTCACGGTGTAAGTCTTGGCTGGAGACGATCACTTCAGCCTGTTCGGCTTGCCGGCGCGCTTCGACCTCGATACGAAAATGCTGGAATCGGCGTGGCGCACTGTGGCCGCGCAGGTGCACCCAGACCGCTATGCCACCGCCAGCCCGGCCGAGCGCCGGGTGGCGATGCAATGGGCGGCGCGGGCCAACGAGGCCTATCGCCAACTGCGGGATCCGATGCTGCGGGCGCGCTATCTGTGCGAACAGGCGGGCGTGGACCTGCAGACCGAGAGCAATACGTCCATGGATCCGGCGTTCCTGATGCAGCAGATGAGCTGGCGCGAAGCGCTGGACGATGCGCGCGGCGATGCCGCTGCGCTGGCATCGCTGCAAGCAGAGCTGCAGGAGGCGCGTGGACAGATGCGCGCGCGCCTGGCGCAACTGCTAGACGTGGACAAGGACTACGCGGCGGCGGGGCAGAAAGTGCGGGAATGGATGTTCGTGGAGAAGCTGGCGCAGGAGCTGGCCCACGCGCAACCGGCGGAATAGTCCAGGGCGCCGGACGGCCGCCACCGAACTTGCGGCCGGGCTGCGCCCACTGAGCAGAAAAACACAATCATGGCTTTATTGCAGATTTCCGAGCCTGGCGAATCGCCCGCGCCGCACCAGCGCAAGCTGGCGGTGGGCATCGACCTCGGCACCACCAATTCGCTGGTCGCCGCGGTGCGCAGCAGCGTGGCCGAAGTCCTGCGCGACGAGCAAGGCCATGCGCTGCTGCCTTCGGCGGTGCGCTATTTCCCCGGCGGCCGGGTCACGACCGGCCGCGAGCCGCTGGCCGAGCAGGCGCTGGACCCGTTGAACACCGTGGTGTCGGTCAAGCGCTACATGGGGCGTACGCTGGAAGAGGCGCGGGCCTCGCGCGCGCCGTATGAATTCGTGGACGCGCCCGGCATGGTGCGCATCCGCACGGTGCAGGGCGACCTGAGTCCGGTGGAAGTGTCCGCCCAGATCCTGGCCGTGCTGCGCCAGCGCGCCGAGGACGTCCTCGGCGACGACCTGGTTGGCGCCGTGATCACGGTGCCCGCCTATTTCGACGACGCGCAGCGCCAGGCGACGCGCGACGCCGCCAGGCTGGCCGGCCTGAACGTGCTGCGCCTGCTGAACGAACCCACCGCCGCCGCCATCGCCTACGGCCTGGATAACGCCGCCGAAGGCGTGTACGCGGTCTACGACCTGGGCGGAGG
Source organism: Achromobacter sp. 1011811831 (assembly GCF_059760905.1). Lineage (NCBI taxonomy): Bacteria > Pseudomonadati > Pseudomonadota > Betaproteobacteria > Burkholderiales > Alcaligenaceae > Achromobacter > Achromobacter sp. 1011811831. Next base: position 25,158 of record NZ_JCBANG010000061.1, on the reverse strand, counting down.
CACGTTCGACGTGTCCATCCTGCGCCTGACGCACGGCGTGTTCGAAGTGATCTCCACCGGCGGCGACACGGCCCTGGGCGGCGACGACTTCGATGCGCTGATCGCCGACCATGCCGCGAGCGGCCTGGGTTCCGCCGAACTGCCGCCGGCCGACCGCCGCGCGCTGTTGGTGGCGGCGCGCGCGGCGCGCGAAGCGCTGTCCGATACCGACGAAACGCGCCTGCGCCTGACCTTGTCGGATGGCCGCGAGCTGGACCTCGCGCTTAGCCGGCAGCAATTCGAATCGCTGGCCCCGCCGCTGGTGCAGCGCACGCTGGATTGCGCGCGCCGCGCCTTGCGCGACGCCGAGTTGCGCCCCGCCGACGTGCGCGGCGTGGTGATGGTGGGCGGCGCCACGCGCATGCCCGTGATCCGCGCGGCCGTGGGCGAGATGTTCGGCACGACGCCACTGACCGACCTGGACCCCGACCAGGTGGTGGCGCTGGGCGCCGCGCTGCAGGCAAACCTGCTGGCCGGCAACCGGGCGCCGGGCGAAGACTGGTTGCTGCTCGATGTCATTCCGCTATCGCTGGGCCTGGAAACCATGGGCGGCCTGGTGGAGCGCGTGATTCCGCGCAACAGCACGATACCCGTGGCGCGCGCCCAGGAATTCACCACGTTCAAGGACGGCCAGACCGCCATGAGCATTCACGTGGTGCAGGGCGAGCGCGACCTGGTGAGCGATTCCCGCTCGCTGGCCCGCTTCGAGCTGCGCGGCATTCCGTCCATGGTGGCGGGCGCGGCGCGCATCCGCGTGACTTTCCAGGTGGATGCCGATGGCCTGTTGAGCGTGACCGCGCGCGAGCAGAGCAGCGGGGTCGAGGCGGCTGTCTCGGTCAAGCCTTCGTATGGCCTGAGCGACGACGAGATCGCCCGGATGCTGGCAGACAGCGTGGCGCAGGCCGATTCCGACGCGCGCGCGCGCATGCTGCGCGAGCAGCAGGTCGACGCGCGCCAGCTGGTGGAGTCGGTGCAGGCCGCGTTGGCGGCCGACGGCGACCTGCTGGACGCCGACGAGCGCAAGCGCGTGGACGATTGCCTGAGCGCCGCCGCCGGCGCGCAGGAGCTGTTGGACGTAGACGCGGTCAAGGCCGCCGTCGAGGCGTTGTCGGCCGCGACCGACGAATTCGCCGCGCGGCGCATGGACCGCAGCATCCGTGCGGCGCTGGCCGGCCGCAAACTTGACGAGATCGCCTGATAACAAGCTATGCCGAAACTGACCATACTGCCTCACCCCGAATACTGCCCCGAAGGCGCGGTGATCGAAGACGCGCCCAAGGGCGTGTCGATCTGCCGCATCCTGCTGGACAATCACATCGACATCGAGCACGCCTGCGAACTGTCCTGCGCCTGCACGACCTGTCATGTGGTGGTCAAGGAGGGCTATTCCTCGCTGGAAGACGCGACGGACGACGAGGAAGACCTGCTGGACAAGGCCTGGGGCCTGACGCCGACCTCGCGCCTGTCGTGCCAGGCCTGCGTCGCCGACGCCGACCTGACGGTCGAGATCCCCAAGTACACGATCAACCACGCCAAAGAGGGCCATTGATGAAGTGGACCGACACCTACGAGATCGCCGCCGCGCTCTACGACGCGCATCCCGACGTGGACCCGAAGACGCTGCGTTTCACCCAGCTGCGCGAGTGGGTGCTGGCCTTGCCGGGGTTCAATGACGATCCCGCCCATAGCGGCGAGAAGATCCTGGAAGCCATCCAGATGGCCTGGATCGACGAAGCGGACTGAACCGCTGGCTGAAGACGACGCTCCCTGACGGGAGCGTTTTTCTTTGTGGTTGACATTCCGGATCCCGCAATCCGGGACCAGACGCGCTTCGGGTCGCCGATGGCGCCGGATTCGGGCTGGCACGCGGCGATATTGCCGCATTGGACGTCACTTGGGCGGGGCCTCACGGTATCATCAAGGCTCTGTCAGCCCGTTTGGCGCCCGCGCGTCCCGCTGACGCTTTCCGACCCGAGTCTATCGATGCCCGCTGCCCAACTGCGCTTTGGATTGGCCGCCAACCGGCTGCACCACGAAACCCCCGATGCCGCGCTGTTCACCTGGCTGCGCGCCTGTTCCGCCACCATCCGCGAACTGGGCGTGCAGCTGCATACCGTGGGTCGCACGCACGACGCCATCGTGCGCGAGGGCATGCTGCAGGGCTATAGCGGACTGATCCGCTATCCCTATGGCCGCGAAGGCGGGCTCATGAAGCTGGTGGCGCGCGTCACCGAAGGCCGCGACGGCCAGGCGCCGTTCGACGGCGCCATCTACCTGATCGATCCGGTCGATCCTTCCTCGATCTTCCCCGAGGCGCTGGCGCTCAAGCGGCAGTGCATCACGCATGGCCGTCCGTTCATCTCGACGCTGGCCGGCGCCATCGAATGGATGGAGGTCGAGCGCGTGCATGCGGGCCTGACGCCGGACGCGTCGCTGTCGCGCATGTTCGATTACGAGGGCCAGACGCTGGCCCTGATCGCCCACGATGCGCTCAAGGACGAGATGGTTGCCTTCGCCAGCGAGCATTTCGACGTGCTGTCTCGTTTCGCGCGGCGCGTGGCCACCGGCACGACGGGTGGCCGGCTCAATGACCTGGCCTGGTCGCGCGGCTGGCCCAAGGACAAGCCCTGGGTGCATCGCTACCTGAGCGGGCCGCTGGGCGGCGACGCGCAGATCGCCGAGCTGGTGCTCGAACATCAATGCCAGCGCGTGATCTTCTTCGAGGATCCCCACGTGGCGCGCCAGCACGAGGCGGATATCCAATTGCTGGAGCGCGCGGTGCGCGTGGTCACCGAGTCCGCGACCTGCGCGACATCGCCGTCGGTGGCGCGTCGCTGGGCGCAGGCCGTGGAAAAGCGCGGGATCTGAGACCGCAGGGCGGATCGGCGGCAGGCAGCGGAGCCAGGCTGCATCGCAGCAAAGTGTCACGCTTGCGGCGGCGGGCTTCTGCGAGAATAGGCGCGGGACCGGCATGAATGCCGCGCCTGTGCGGCCTCGGGCCAACAATGGCCGGGCCATCTTGTTCAACGCGAGGAGGATGCCATGATGCAAGCACTATCGTTTGCCCGCATTTGCGCCGGCTTGGCTGGCGCGGTCTTGTTGAGCGCGAGTCTGGCAGCCAAGGCGGCCGACAAGGTTTACTTTGTCGAGCCCAAGGACGGCGCCACGGTGGACAGCCCGGTGAAAGTGAAGTTCGGTGTGGACGGCATGGCGGTCAAGCCGGCCGGTGACATGACCGCCGGCACTGGCCACCATCACCTGATCGTCGACGGCAAGCCCGTGCCCAAGGGCGAGGTCGTGCCGACGGACGACACGCATATCCACTTCGGCAAGGGCCAGACCGAAACCGAGCTCAAGCTCGCGCCGGGCAAGCACACGCTGACCATGCAGTTCGCCGACGGCGCGCATCGCTCTTATGGGCCGGACCTGAGCAGCACGATCTCGGTGACGGTGAAGTAGTCCTGTCTTGCACGGCTCGGGCCGCTTGCTGGCACTTCATCTGTGCAGCGGCGGCCATCTGCGTGCCGTATGGGTCAAGGCCAGGATCCATACCGTGCCGTCCGGCGCGATTTCATAGGCCAGCCGATACTGTTCATGCGGAACGAGTTCGCGCACGCCGGGAACGTCTGCAGGCTTGCCGATGCGCGGGTGCGTGGCGAGCTTGGCGGCAGCCAGGCTGAAAAGCTGATCCACGCACGCGGCGGCAGCGGCGTTGTCGGCGGCGATGTGGTCCCAGATATCAGAGCGATCCTGTTCGGCTTGCGGCGTCCAGACGACGGTCACGCCTGATCTTCCGTGGCGGTTCGTTTGCGTCTGGCGGCGTAGACGGCATCGACCTCGTCGTTCGGGCGGCCCAGGCCGGCGCGCATGGAGGCGCGTGCGGCGTCGATCTTGCCGCGTCGGTAGTCGTCATGGCCGCTAGCCGGCTGATGCTGGGCGACATAGTCGCGCATTAGTTCGCTAACGATCTGGGACGCGGGCCGATTCTCGGCGGCAGCCTGTGCCAGGAATGCGGCGTGCAGAGCGGGTTCCAGGGTCATGGTGAAAATGGTCTCTTCGGGCATGTGGGAGTCCTTTTTTTACCAAGGGGAGTATGGGCGGTACAGGCTCGGCATGTACGACTTGCGATGAATGCAGGACTGATGGCAGGCCGTCCATCCTGCGGTAGCCTGCCTCAAGCCCCCGTGAAACGCGGCGGCCGCTTCGCGCGGAACGCCGCCACGCCTTCGGCGAAATCCGCCCGCGTCGCGCTTTGCAGAAAGCACGCGGTTTCTTCACTGAGCTGGGTTTCCAGCGTAGCCTGCGCCGCCGAGCGCAGCAGCCGCTTGGCGCCGGCAATGCCGTGCGGCGCATGGGCGGCGATGGCGCCCGCGTAGGCTGCCGCCTGTTCGCGCAGCTGACCGGCCGGCGCCACTCGGGTGATCAGACCCCAGGACAGCGCTTCCTCGGCGCTGAACGGATCGTGCCTCAGCAGCAGGTCCAGCGCCCGCTTCGGCCCCACGGTGCGCATCAGGCCGTGCGTCATGCCGGCATCGGGCGTGGCGCCCAGCTTGAGATACGCGGTCATGAAGCGCGTGCCGGCTTCGGCGATCGCCAGGTCGCAGGCCAGCGTCAGCGACAGGCCGGCGCCCGCGGCGATGCCATGCACCTGCGCCAGCCAGACCTTGTCCATGCGCGCGACGCGCACGAGAAAATCGTTGAGCGGCGTGAACAGGTCCATCAGCGATGCGCGCACCGCGCAGGCCGCGCCTTCGAACATCGAGATGTCGCCGCCGGCACAGAACGCGTTGCCCGCGCCCTGCAGCGTGACCACGCGAATGTCGGCGCGGGTTTCCAGCCACTGGGCGGCACGCTGCAGGTCTTCGGCCATGGCCACGTCGATGGCGTTGAGCGCGTCGGGCCGGTTCAGCGTCAGCGTGGCGGCGGCGCCGCCGGTTTGAAGAATGAGCGTGCGGAAGGCGGGCAGACCGGTGTTCATGGCGAGTCTCCGGGGTAGGGCGCAGGCTGGGACAGATACCGGGTAAATACCAGCTACTTGTCCAAAAACCGCGATGCTATGTTGTGAACCGAGCGCTTGCTTGGTTTGTTGTCACGCCGAGCTAGCGTAACGCATAGAACGAATTTCCGGCGCTGTATTGGCGTAGGTTAAGACAGGTTCGTTGCATCGCCTGCCTCGCGGGTTGTCGCCAGTATTTGCTGGAAACCGAAGGGCCGTCGCCTCGCGCGCCGGCCTGCCGGCTCGACAAGAAGCGGACTTCGCGTCCCTGCGAGGAGACTACAGGTGGATCAATCCGACAGCCCTCCCTTGCTGGAGGTGGACGGGATCACGCTGGCGTTCGGCGGCATCAAGGCGCTGACCGGCGTGGGCTTTCGCGTGCAGCCAGGCTCCATCACCACAGTGATCGGACCCAACGGCGCCGGCAAGACCTCGCTGTTCAACACCATCTCCGGCTTCTACCATCCCGCCGCGGGCCAGATCCGTTTCCAGGGCGCCGATATCACGCGCAAGCCGGCGCCCGAGCGCGCCAGGCTGGGACTGGCCCGCAGTTTCCAGAATATCTCGCTGTTCCGCGGCATGACCGTGCTGGACAACATCAAGCTGGGCTGCCATGCGCACCTGCGCAGCAACGTGCTGGACGCGCTGTTTTACCTGGGCCGCGCGCGGCGCGAGGAAATGGGGCTGCGCGCCGAGATCGAGGAGCGCATCATCGATTTCCTGGAGATCGATCACATCCGCCACGCGCCGGTGTCGGCGCTGTCCTACGGCCTGCGCAAGCGCGTGGAACTGGCGCGGGCGCTGGCGATGCGGCCCAAGGTGCTGATGCTGGACGAGCCGGTGGCCGGGATGAACCGCGAAGAGACCGAGGACATGGCGCGCTTCATCCTGGACGCGCGCTCCGAATGGGGCGTGACGGTGCTGATGGTGGAGCACGACATGGGCATGGTCATGGACCTGTCCGATCATGTGGTGGTGCTGAACTTCGGCCAGGTGATCGCCGACGGCACGCCGGCGCAGGTGCAGGCCGATCCCGAGGTGATCAAGGCCTACCTGGGCGCGGGCGACGTGGGCGACCTGCGCCGCCGCCTGCGGGAGGCGGCCTGATGGACGGGCTGTTCTTCCTGGAGGTGACGCTGGCCGGGCTGGGCAGCGGCGGCCTGTACGCGCTGGCGGCGCTGGCCTTCGTGATCGTCTACAAGGCGACCCGCGTGGTCAACATCGCCATCGGCGAATTCCTGATGATGGGCGCCTACGCGTTCTATGCCTTCGCCGCCGGCATGGAATGGCCGGTCTGGCTGGCCATCGCCGGCGCGGTGGCGGCCTCGGGCCTGTTGGGCGCGGTGGTCGAGCGCTTGACCATACGCCCGATGCTGGGCGAGTCGCCGATCTCGGTGTTCATGGTGACGGTGGGGCTGGCCTCGATCCTGGTGGGCGTGGTCGAGCTGGTCTGGACCGCCGACCAGCGGCGACTGCCGGAGTTCATGCCGCGTTCGCCGGTGATGGTGGGCGAGGCGTTCGTGGCGCCCAAGGTGTTCTACGGCTTCTGGGTGGCGGCGGCGCTGATCCTGGTGGTGCTGGCGATATTCCGTTACTGGCGCGGCGGCGTGGCCCTGCGCGCCACCGCGGCGGACCAGGGTGCGGCCTATGCCATGGGCATCAATGTGCCGCGCGTGTTCTCGCTGGCCTGGGTGGCGGCGGGCGCGATCGCGGCGGTGTCGGGCGTGATCGTCGGCGCCATCGGCGGCATTTCCTCGTCGATGGGCGTGTTCGGCCTGTCGGTGCTGGTGGTGGTGATCGTGGGCGGCCTGGACAGCGTCGTCGGCGCGCTGGCCGGAGGCCTGTTCATTGGCGTGCTGGAAGCCTGGGCCGGCGCCTACCTGGGCGGCGAATACAAGCTGCTGGCCACTTTCCTGGTGCTGGTGGCGGTGCTGATGGTCCGGCCTTACGGCCTGTTCGGCACCCGTGAAATCGAGAGGCTCTGAACCATGCGCATCGCGACCGCGAAGCAGACCTACCAGGCGGACGAGGCGCTGTTCGATACGCGCGTGCAGCGGCTCTGGCTTCTGTTCCTGGCGGCGGCGCTGGCGCTGTTTCCCTTCGTGGCCGACGCCTACTGGCTGTACCTGGCCTGTCTGGTGGCCATCAACGTGGCCAGCGCCACCGGGCTGAACATCCTGACCGGCTACACCGGATTGGTCAGCCTGGGACAGGCCGCCTTCATGGGCCTGGGCGCGTACACGGTGGCGGTGCTGGAGCAGCGGCTGGGCACGCCGGCGCTGTTCAACCTGCTGGCGGCCGGCGTGGTGGCGATGCTGGGCGGGCTGGTGGTGGGCGTGCCGTCGCTGCGGGTGAAGGGGCTGTACCTGGCGATCTCCACGATCGCCGCATCCTTCATCGCGCACTTCATCTTCGCCAACTGGTCGTTCACCGGCGGCACCGCCGGCCTGCAGGTGCCGCCCGCGCGGCTGTTCGGGGTCGACCTGGACACCTCGTTCCGGATCTACTGGCTGATCGTGCCGCTGACCGCGCTGATGGTGCTGGGCGCGGCCAATCTGTTCCGCACGCGCATCGGCCGCGCCTTCATCGCCATCCGCGATCGCGACATTTCCGCCGAGGTGCTGGGCATCCGGCTGTTGCGCTACAAGCTGCTGTCCTTCGGCCTGTCCTCGTTCTACGCGGGCGTGGCGGGCGGCCTTTGGGCCTACTTCTTCCGTGTGGTCACGCCGGAGAGCTTTCCGCTGATCATGTCGATCTTCTTCCTGGCCGCCGTCATCGTGGGCGGCATGGGATCCATCCTGGGATCGATCCTGGGCGCGGCCTTCATGACCATGGTGCCCGAGATGCTCAAGCTGGTGGTGGGCTGGCTGCCGGTCGGCGGCGACGCGCTGAGCCTGATCTCGCCCGTGCGCACCATCGTGTTCGGCCTGCTGATCGTGGGCTTCCTGATCTTCGAGCCGCTGGGGCTCGCGGAAATCTGGCGGCGAGTGCGCCGCTATTTTCACCTCTGGCCGTTCCGCACCTAGCCCGGACGCCGCAGACAAGCAGACCACAAGGAGACATCCCATGAAGCGCATCCCGACAGGCGGTTTGTTGAAATGGCTGGCCCCCTTGGGGCTGGCGGCGGCGCTGGCCGTCGCGCCCGCGGCCCAGGCCGAGGAAGACCTGGTGCTGGGCGGCTCGATCCCGCTGAGCGGCGTGTTCGCCTTCGCCGGCCAGGGCATCCACGCCGGCATCACCGACTACGTGAAGATCGTCAATGACCAGGGCGGCATCAAGGGCCGCAAGCTGCGCTACGTGCCGGAAGACACCGCTTACAAGGTCGATGCCTCGGTGGCCGCCTTCAAGAAGATCACCAGCCAGAACAAGGTCAACTTCTACTACGGCGATTCCACCGGCTTTTCCAAGACCATCAACGCCGAACTCAACCGCGCGGGCAACATCCTGATGACCGGCGCGTCCTTCGCCACCGAGTTGAACGACCCGGCCAAGTATCCGGCCCAGTTCATGCTGGGGCCGGACTACACCGAGATGTTCGGCATCCTGCTGCGCTACATCGCCAAGGAAAAGCCGGGCGCCAAGGTCGCCTTCGTGTATTCGGACACCGAGTTCGGCCGTGATCCCATCGCCAGCTCGCGCGCCGTGGCCGAGAAGCTGGGCCTGAAGGTGGCCACCGAGATCATGACGCCGCCGGGCAGCGTGGACGTGTCCACCGAGGTCATCAAGCTGCGCCGCGCCGATCCGGACTACACCATCTTCCACGGCTACGTGCTGGCGCCGATTCCGGAATTCGTCGGGCAGGGCAAGCGCATGGGCCTGAAGACGCAGTACATGGGCACCTTCTGGACCATGGACAATTCCACCGTGATGCAGATGGGCGAGGACGCCGAGGGCTTCATGGGCGTGATGCCTTACCGCTATTACTACGACCAGGCGGCCGACGCGCCCATGCTGAAGAAGATCCGCGAAATGCGGCCGCAGTACCAGAGCACGGGCTACATGCAGGGCTTCCTGGCCGCCATGCTGTTCACCGAGGCGGCCAAGCGCACGCTGGACGCGGGCAAGGACCTGAGCGCGGCCAACATGAAGGCGGCGCTGGACGGCATCAAGGACTTCGACACCGGCGGGCTGATCGGCGTGCCCATCAGCATGAAGGGCAATTCCATTCCCGTGGGCCGGATCTACCGCGCCGACGTGAAGCAGAAGCAGATGGTGCCGGCGTCCGACTGGATCGTTCTCAAGTAGGGTGGACGCGGCCATGATCCCGGGACAGGAAGCGCCGCGCGCGCTGCTGGACATCAACAACATCGAAGTCGTCTACAACAAGGCGGTGCAGGTGCTGCGCGGCCTGTCCCTGTCCGTGCCGGCCGGCGGCATCGTGGCGCTGCTGGGCAGCAACGGCGCGGGCAAGTCCACCACGCTCAAGGCCGTGTCGGGACTGCTGGACCTGGAGGACGGCGCGCTGGTGGCCGGGCGCATCGCCTTCGACGGCGGCGACACCGCCGGCGCGCGGCCGCAGAACCTGGTGCGCGCGGGACTCGCGCACGTGATGGAGGGGCGGCGCGTGTTCGAGGACCTGAGCGTCGAGGAAAACCTGGTGGCCGCCACCTACGCGCTGACCGGGCGGCACGACGCCAGGCCGGACTTCGACCTGGTGTACGGCTACTTTCCCCGGCTGCATGAACGGCGCAAGGGCCTGGCCGGCTATCTGTCGGGCGGCGAGCAGCAGATGCTGGCCATCGGCCGGGCGCTGATCGCGCAGCCCAAGCTCATGCTGCTGGACGAACCCTCGCTGGGCCTGTCGCCCATGCTGGTCGAGAACATCTTTTCCATCATCGCCCGCATCAACCGCGAGCAGGGCGTGGCCATGCTGCTGGTGGAGCAGAACGCCTCGGTGGCGCTGGCGGTGGCGCACTACGGCTACATCATGGAGACCGGCAAGGTGGTGATAGACGGCAGCGCCGACAAGCTGGCGGCGGACCCGGACGTGCGCGAGTTCTACCTGGGCGTGGGCGGCGCCGGCGAGACGCGCGGCTTCCGCGACATCAAGCACTACAAGCGCCGCAAGCGGTGGCTGTCATGAGCGGCGCGCGCGACCGCATGTCGGTGGTGGGCGAAGCGCGCCCGGCCTGGCCCGAGCTGACGCTGCCGCAGATGCTGCGCGAGCAGGCGCGGCGCCAGCCGGACGGGCTGGCCTTGCGCCAGAAGGACTTCGGCATCTGGAAGCCCAGCAGCTGGGTGGAATATTGGCGACGCGCCTGCCGCGTCGGCCTGGGACTGCGCGCGCTGGGCCTGGCGCCGGGCGGGCGCGTGGCCATCGTCTCCGAGAACCGCATCGAATGGCTGCTGACGCAGATGGGCGCGGGCGCGGTGGGTGGGGTCGCCGTGGGCGTGTACGCCACCAGCCCGGCCGAGGAAATGGGCTATGTGCTGGAACACGCCGACATCGAACTGGTCGTGTGCGAGGACCAGGAGCAGGTCGACAAGGTGCTGCAGGTTGCCGACCGCCTGCCGGGCCTGCGCCGCATCGTCGTGATCGAGACCAAGGGCCTGCGTTCCTATGCCGTCGCCGAGCGCGCGCGCATCGTCACCTTCGCGCAGGTCGAGGAAGACGGCCAGCGGCGCCAGGATCTCGAACAGGGGGCGCTGGATGCGGCGCTGGACGGCCAGCGCCTGGCCGATATCGGGCTGATGATCTACACCTCGGGCTCGACCGGCAAGCCCAAGGGCGCGATGCTGAGCTACCGCAACATGCGCGGCGTGGCCTGGGGCATCGCCGAGCGGCTGGAGATGGACGCGCGCAGCGTGCATCTTTCCTATCTGCCGCTGTGCCACGTGGCCGAGCAGATGCTGTCCACCTTCGTGCCGATCTATGTGGGATCGCAGGTGAATTTTGGCGAATCCATCCGCACCGTGCAGGAAGACCTGCGCGAGGTCGCGCCCTCGATCTTCCTGGGCGTGCCGCGCATCTGGGAAAAACTGCACGCGGCGATTTCCATCAAGATGCAGGAAGCCGGACGCCTGCAGCAATGGCTGTACCGGCGGGCGCTGGCGGCCTGCGCGCCGTTCCTGGAAAAGTCGCGCGCGCAATACAGCTGGCGCGAACGTTGGACCCATGCGCTGTGGTACTGGCTGGTGCTGCGCGCCTTGCAGAACTTCATCGGCCTGCGGCGCGTGCGCGTGGCGATGACCGGCGCGGCGCCGATTCCGCCCGACGTGGTGCGCTACTTCCGCAATCTCGGCGTGCCCTTGCTGGAGGTCTACGGCCTGACCGAGTCCACCGGCATGATCTTCGGCCAGCATCCCGACCGCGTCAAAGTGGGCACCGTGGGCGAGCCCATTGCCGGCGTGGGCTGGCGCGTCGGCGAATCCGGCGAACTGCAGGTGCGCGGCGACATGGTGTTCGAGGGTTACTACAAGAATCCGCAGGCCACGGCGGATACCGTCCGCGACGGCTGGCTGCACACCGGCGACGTGGTGGCGGTGCAGGGCGGCCTGGTGCGCATCGTCGACCGCATGAAGGACATCATGATCACCTCCGGCGGCAAGAACCTGACGCCGTCCGAGATCGAGAACGCGGTCAAGGGCAGTCCCTATGTGAAGGAGTGCATCGTGATCGCGGACGGACGCAAGTACGTGTCGGCGCTGGTGCAGCTGGAATTCGACACGGTCGGCAAATGGGCCGAGTCGCGCCGCATTGCCTTCACGCACTTCCGTTCGCTGGCCGAGCATCCGCAGGTGCGCGCGCTGGTCGAGCAGGAGATCGCGCGTGCCAACCAGGGCCTCGCGCCCGTGGCGCAGATCAAGCGCTTCCACCTGCTGACCAAGGAACTGGACCACGACGACGGCGAGGTCACGGCGACCATGAAGGTGCGCCGCGCCAGCATCTACCGCGCTTACGCGCATGAAATCGAAACGCTCTACGCCGGGGAGAACGCGGCATGAATGAAGCGGTGATCGTGCAAGCCGTACGCACGCCTTTCGGCAGGCGCGGCGGCGTCTGGGCCGATACGAGGCCGGATGACCTGTTGGCCGGCGCGGTGACGGGCCTGCTGCGGCGGGCCGGGCTGCCCGCCGAGCGGGTCGACGACCTGATCGCCGGCTGCGTCAGCCAGGCGGGCGAGCAGGGCGCCAACATCGGCCGCCTGGCCGCCATGCTGGCCGGCCTGCCGGAGACGGTGCCTGGCATGTCGCTGAACCGCATGTGCGGGTCCAGCCAGCAGGCCGTGCACTTCGGCGCCCAGGCCATCGCCGCCGGCGACATGCGCTATGTGATCGCCGGCGGCGTCGAGAGCATGAGCCGCGTGCCCATGTTCCTGGACGTGACGCTGGGCCAGGGCGAATTCCGGGGCTTCGACACGCTCAATCCCGCATTGCTGCAACGCTATCCGCTGGTGCACCAGATCGAGAGCGCCGAACGCATCGCCGAGCACTGGGGGCTGACGCGCGCCGAGATGGACGACTGGGCGCGGCTGAGCCATGCGCGGGCCTGGGCGGCGGCAGGCTCCGGCTTGCACGATGAGTTGCTGCCTGCTCCCGCTGGCGCACCGGCGCGCGACGAGGGCATCCGCGAACACACCGATCCGGCGCGCATGGCGGCGATGGCGCCGGCGCTGCGGCCACCGGGGCAGGGCGGCGTGACCGCGGCCAATGCCAGCCAGCTGTCCGACGGCGCCGCCGCCGTGCTGCTGGCCGACATGGACGCCGCGCTGGCCGACGGCCTGCGTCCGCTGGCGCGCTTCAAGGCGCGGGTGGCGATCGGCTCGGACCCGGTGTTGCAGCTGACGGGCGTGATCCCCGCCGCCGAGCGGGCGCTGGCGCGCGCCGGCCTGACACTGCGCGACCTGGACTGGATCGAGATCAACGAGGCCTTCGCCAGCGTGGTGCTGGCCTGGCTGCGCGCCACCGGCGCCAATCCCGAGCGCGTCAATCCCTGGGGCGGCGCCATCGCGCACGGCCATCCGCTGGGCGCGACCGGTGCGGGCCTGATGGCCAAGATGCTGGCCGGGTTGCGCGCCATCGACGGACAGTTCGGCATGCAGCTGATGTGCATCGGCCACGGCATGGCCACGGCCACCATCCTGGAACGGCTGTAGCGGACATGGACAAGCGGGACGGCGATCCGGACATCCGCGGCGCGGCGCGCGACGAAGGCCCGGACTCCGCGCGCCGCCGCGAGGTGATCCTGACCGCCGGACGCCTGTTCCGCGAACACGGCTATGAACGCACCACGGTGCGCGAACTGGCGAAGGCCGTGGGGCTGCAATCAGGCAGCCTGTTCCATCATTTCCGCAGCAAGGAGGAGATCCTGGTCGCGGTGATGGACAACGGCATCCAGGAAGTGCTGGACCATGGCCGCCAGGCGCTGGCGCGCTATGCGGCGCCGGCGGACCGGCTGGCTGCGCTGTTCCGCGTGCATATGTGGAGCATGCTGCACGGCGCGGGCGGGGACGCGATGAATGCGCTGGTCTATGAATGGCGCAGCCTGTCGGCCTCCAGCCAGCACGGCGTCAAGGCCTTGAGCGATCTTTATGAAGCGATGTGGCAGGACGTGGTGGCCACGGCCGTGGACGCGGGCCTGCTGGCCGGCGATGCGCGCGTGATCAAGCGCTGCGTGCTGGGCAGCATGAACCTGACGGTGCAATGGTATCGGCCGGACGGTCGGCTGGCGCCGGATGCCTTCATCGAGGCGATGCTGCAGGCCTGCCTGCCGGCGCTGCCGGCGGGAGTGGGCGCGTGGCCGTTGGAGCTGGCCGTCGACGCCCGGGAGGGGGTATCTCCCACTTGTTAAAAATATCGTTGAGTTGTTAAGTATTAGATAAAAATGTTAAAAGCCTGTTTCTCTTAGATAAATAGATCCGGATCATCCGGGAGGGATAGAGGAACATGCTGCGAGTCTTTGCGGTTTCGGGCGCGGCCCTGATGTTGGCGGGTTGTGCGGCCACGCACCAGAGCAAGGTGGGTCAGAGCACGACGGACGCCAGCCAGGGACGTCTGCAAGACGCCATCTCCAAAGTGGATGCCCAGCTGAAAGGCGACAAGGCCAACGACGTGCTGTTGAACCTGGAAAAGGGCGAGCTCCTGCGCATTTCCTCGAACTACAGCGACAGCATGGCCTCGTTCGAGATCGCCGACGGCGCGGTCAAGCAATGGGAAGAGAAGGCCAAGAGCGCGCCTGCCGCCGTGGCCGGCCAGATCGGCGCGACGCTGCTGGGCGACGGCTTCCGCGACTACGAAGTCCAGGACTATGAGAAGGTCATGCTGACCACCGTGATGGCCATGAACCGGCTGTCGCAGGGCGATCTGGACACCGCCCGCGTCGACATCAAGCGCACGCATGAACGCGAGGCGATCATCGCCGAGGTGCGGGCCAAGCAGACGCTGGCCGCGGAAGAGGAAGCCAAGGCCAAGGGCGCCCAGGTGCAAAGCGCCGAGCTCAAGGGCTATCCGGTCGAGACCCTGAACGATCCCGAAGTCCTGGCCCTGAAGAACGGATACCAGAACGCGCTGAGCCACTATCTGTCGGGCTTCGTGTACGAAGCGCTGAACGAGCCCAGCCTGGCCGCGCCGGGCTATCGTCAGGCCATCCAGCTGCGTCCCGGCAGCGAGATGCTGGAAGCCGGCCTGAAGGGGCTGGACGAGCGCCGCGGCGTGCAGCGCAAGAACGGCGCGACCGACGTGCTGTTCGTGATCGAATCGGGCACGGCGCCCGCGCGCGAATCCAAGAAGTTCATGTTCCCCGTGCCCACGCCCAACGGCCTGGTGTCGGTGGGCATGTCCTACCCCGTGATCAACCCGGTGTCCCAGGCGCCCGCCGTCGACAAGATCGCCGTGGGCGAGACGGTGCTGACGACCGGCATGGTGGCGGATTTCAACGTGATGGCGCGCCGCGCGCTCAAGGATGAGCTGCCCGGCATGCAGGCCCGCGCCGTCGTGCGCATGGTGGCCAAGGCCGGCGCGCAGGCCGCGGTGAACAAGCAGGTGGGCGCCCTGGGCGGCCTGCTGGGCAACGTCGCCGCGGCCGCCACCGAGCCGCCGGCCGACGACCGCATGTGGCGTTCGCTGCCGAGCCGCGTCTACGTGGCCCGCGCCTTCGTCAAGCCCGGCGAGTACAACGTCGTGCTGCCCGGCCAGTCCGGTTCCGCCAGCAAGTTGACCGTCAGCGGCCGCTACATGGTCGTGCCGGTGCGTGCCTTCTCGTCGGTGACGTACTTCGGCGAGCCGGGCCGTTTCGGCGACCTGGACAAGCCGCAGCCCGCGGAAAAGCCCGCGCCGAAGCGCCGCGCCGCGCCCAAGTCGGCTTCCGCGCAGTAAGCGCGCCGCTGTCCGGAGGATCTGTCAGATGAAGATCGTCGTCCAATCCGCGGCCGCGCTGGTTCTGGGATTCGCGCTCGTCGCTCAGGCGGGGGCGCAGGCCAATCCCGCGCCGTCCTACGCCGCGTCGCCCGGCATCGCGGCCAAGCTGATGGTGCGCGATTCGGTGCGCGACCTGCGCGTCGAGAGCCTGCGTTCGCAGCGCCGCAACGACGTGATGGTGGTGCAGGCCGAGATCGCCAATACCAGCGGGCTGAACTCGCGGCTGTACTACCGCTTCCGCTGGCTGGATGCCGATGGCATGCAGGTCGGGGACGACGAGGCCTGGAAGCCGCTGACGTTCCTGAACCGCCAGAACCAGATGATCAAGGGTGTCGCCATCAGTCCGCAGGCGACCGATTTCCGCATCGAGATGAGCGCGGAATCGCCCTGATCGGCGTTCCAGGCAAGCCGCCAGGGCGGCCGCGACGCGGTCGCCCTGAAGTTCAAGACACATAGAAAATACCCACGGAGTTCGTATGCGTTCCATCCTGTCCCTGCGCGCCGCCGGCGGCTTCGCCGTCGCTTCCGCGCTGTTGCTGTCCGGTTGCCAGACCACCCAGCCCAAGGTTGATTCCTCGTCGGGCGTGAGCTACGGCGACGCCAAGGCGGTCGAGACCGTCAGCAACGAATTCGGTTCGACCGACCTGCAGATGATCGCCGAGAAGATGACCGGCTCCCTGCTCGAAAGCCCCGTGTTTTCCGGCCGGCCGACCGTCACGCTGGCGCCCGTGCGCAACAAGACCAGCGAGTACATCGACACCAAGTCGATCATGAACACCATCCAGACGCAGCTGGTCAAGAGCGGCAAGGTGCGCTTCACCCGCAGCATGGACGAGATGCAGTCGGGCGTGGAGGAACTCCAGCGCCAGAACCAGAGCGGCCTGTACAAGAACCAGGGCAAGGCCAAGATGGGCAACATGGTCGGCGCCAAGTACGCGCTGGAAGGCGAGATCACCTCCATCGTCAAGCAGACCAGCGGCGTCAAGGACGTCTACTACAAGATGACGCTCAAGCTCTATGACGTGCAGGAAGGCACCGTGGAGTGGCAGGAAGAGAAGGAAATCCGCAAGACCACGCGCCGTTGATCCGCGCCCAGACTACAGAGGCAGTGCGATGCTGAAATCCCATCGTTTGACGGCGGCGCTGGCCTTGTGCGCGGCGCTGCTGCCGGCGGCCCACGCCGCTGAGCCGAAGATCGCCGTGACCGACCTGGCCTACGAGGAACGCGTGAGCGAGTATTTCCGCGTGGTCTCGGCGTCCAGCAAGAGCAGCATGAGCGCCAGCTCCAGCATGCGCGACGGTCCGTCTTCGTATTCCGAGCGCGGACAGGTCAATGCGCGGTCGCAAAGCAGCTACTACGAAGCGGAAGGCACGTACTCGTACATCGAGTACGGCGAGCTGCGCAAGTACACCGCGGACCTGAAAGGCGCCATGCTCAAGGGCGGCGGCGTCAAGCTGGTGCAGGCCAAGTCCTATCAGGGCAAGCCGACCGAGAAGGTCTTCGACATCATCTCGCGCATCAAGCAGGGCTATTTCCCGGGCGCGGACTACGTGCTGTTCGGCACGGTCAGCGACATCCAGTTCAACCAGAACGCCATGTCGTTCGGCGGCGCATCCACCTCGGCGACGCTGGGCCTGGATATCGCGGTGGACTTCAGCCTGATCAACACCCGCACCTATGAAGTCAAGGCGGCGTTCACCGCGCTGGGTTCCGGCCAGGACGTGAAAGTGGTTTCCCGCGCCGGCGACCGGGCCACGTTCAGCCGGCCCAAGGTGATTTCCGAGGCTTCCAAGAGCCTGGCGGAAGCCGCCTACGGCGAGCTGATGGCGCAGTTCGGCTTGCCCGGCCGGCATTTGCAGGGGCAGGGCGCGGCGGGAGTCAGTCCGCCGGCGCCGCAGTCGCGCAACGAGCCGGTTGTGAATTACTGAGGTAAAGCCGTTGCCGGGCCAGGGCCCGCAAAGACAAACCGCGATATCGGATTCATCCGGTATCGCGGTTTTTTCATGCACGTCGCGAAGGCGCCGCCGAGGCCGGCTTAGCGTCCGCGCCTGAGGAACGCGCCCACCGCGCAAGCCACGGCCAGCGCCAGCAGGCAGCCCGCCACGGGTAGCAGGTAGTCGGCCTGGCCGCGATAGCCGCCGCCGGTCACGCCGCCGGCCACCGCGCCCATCCACAGCACCGCGCTCATCAGCGAGGCCAGCAGCGACAGCGCGGCGCCGACGCACAGCGCCACGAAGGCCGGCTTGCGCCGCGCCGGCGCGGCGTGAAAGGCGCCGGCGGCCTGGCCGCGCCGGGGTTGCTTGATCAGGTAGATCAGTCCGGCGGCGACCGCCAGCAGCACCAGGATCTTGAAGAACATGGCGCGGCTCCCGGCCTCAGTCTTCGCGGCGCAGGTGCGGGAACAGGATCACGTCGCGGATGCTGGGGCTGTCGGTCAGCAGCATGACCAGGCGGTCGATGCCGATGCCGCAGCCGCCGGTCGGGGGCATACCGTATTCCAGCGCGCGGATGTAGTCCGCGTCGTAGTACATGGCTTCCTCGTCGCCGGCGTCCTTGGCCTCGACCTGCGAACGGAAGCGCTCGGCCTGGTCCTCGGGGTCGTTCAGCTCGGAGAAGCCGTTGGCGATCTCGCGGCCCGTCATGAACAGCTCGAAGCGCTCGGTGATGCCCTCGCGCGTGTCGGACGCGCGCGCCAGCGGCGACACCTCGACCGGGTAGTCGATGATGTAGGTCGGGTTCCAGAGCTTGGCTTCGGCGGTTTCCTCGAACAGCGCCAGCTGCAGCGCGCCCAGGCCGGCGCGCGACAGCACCGGGCCGTCGGCGTCGGCGCCCAGCTTCTTCAGTTCGGCGCGCACGAAGGCGGCATCGTCCAGCTGCGCCTGGGTGTAGCCGGGCGCGTACTTGAGGATGGCTTCGCAGATGGTCAGGCGGTCGAAGGGCTTGGACAGGTCCAGCTCGCGCTCTTGATAGGTGAGCACGGCGCTGCCGGTGGCCGAGATGGCGGCCTGGCGGATCAGCTCTTCGGTGAAGTCCATCAGCCAGCGGTAGTCCGCGAAGGCCGCGTAGAACTCCATCATCGTGAATTCAGGGTTGTGGCGCGGGCTGACCCCTTCGTTGCGGAAGTTGCGGTTGACCTCGAACACGCGCTCGAAGCCGCCCACGATCAGGCGCTTGAGGTACAGCTCGGGCGCGATGCGCAGGAACATTTCCATGTCCAGCGCATTGTGGTGCGTGACGAAGGGCTTGGCCGCGGCGCCGCCCGGGATCGGGTGCAGCATCGGCGTTTCCACTTCCAGGAAGCCGGCGTTCAGCATGAACTGGCGGATGCTGCCCACGGCCTTGCTGCGCGCCTCGAAGGTGCGGCGCGTGGCGTCGGTCATGATGAGGTCGACGTAGCGCTGGCGGTAGCGCAATTCCTGGTCGGCCACGCCGTGGAACTTGTCCGGCAGCGGGCGCAGCGACTTGGACAGCAGGCGCGCGGTGGCGGCGTGCACCGACAGCTCGCCCTTGTTGGTCTTGAAGACCGACCCCTCGATCGCGATGATGTCGCCGATGTCCCATTGCTTGAACGCCGCGTACACGTCCTCGCCCAGCGCGCCGCGTTCCAGGTAGATCTGGATGCGGCCGCTGCTGTCCTGCAGCGTGGCGAAGCTGGCCTTGCCCATGACGCGCTTGAGCATCATGCGTCCGGCCACCTTGACGGTGACGGGGTTGGCGGCCAGGGCTTCCTGCTCCTGGCCGTCGTACTTGTCGTGCAGCGCGGCGGCGCGGGCGTCGGGAACGAAGTCGTTGGGGTACGCGACCCCGGTTTCGCGCAGTTTGGCCAGCTTGGCGCGCCGTTCGGCGATCAAGCGGTTTTCATCCTGGGCGGTGGCCGGAGCGGTCGTGTGGTCGGTCATGGTTGGGGATCAGTCGTAATTGCGGATGTCGTCGATTTCAGTCGTGCCGAAATCGTCGCGATCCAGGTAGGCGAGGATGCGGGTGGCCACGTTTGCGGGCGAGGACAGCTTGCCGGTGGCGTGGAATTCCTGGAACTTGGACAGCGCGGGGAAATGCGCCGGGTCGCTGGAGCGAATCGCGACCTGCATGTCGGTGTCGACGATGCCGGGCGCCAGCGAGACGATGCGCGCGCCGGTCTCGCCCTGTTCCTGCTTGACCACGCGCGAGTACATGTCCAGCGCCGCCTTGGTGGCGCAGTACACGCCCCAGCCGGCGTTGGGATTGCGGCCCGCGCCCGAGGAGATGTTCAGCACGCGGCGATCGGCCGGAAGGTCCTCGATCGCGGCCAGGAAGCGCGCGGTCAGCAGCATGACGGCGGTGACGTTCAGGTTGAAGGCCGAGGCGATGGCCTGGCCGTCGATCAGCGCGTCGGTGCCGGACACCGGATGCACCGTGCCCGCGTTGTTGATCAGCAGGTAGCGCTTGGCGTCGCGCGGCAGCGCGGCGCAGATCCGCTCGGCGGCCTGTTCCGCGGCGCCCAGGTCGGACAGGTCCACGGACAGCTGCTCCAGCTGCGCGTCCTGGGCGCGCGCGTGCGCGGCCAGCTCGGGATCCTCGCGGCGGGCCAGCGTGATCAGGCGCGTGCCCGGTTTGGCCAGCTGGCGCGCCATGGCGGCGCCGATGCCGCGCGAGGCGCCGGTGAGGATGGCGACGGTGTGAGTCATTCAGGGACCTCCGGATGCGATCGATGTAAGGGACGGGCCGCTCAGACGCCTTGCTTCAGGCTGGCCTGGATGAACGGGTCCAGGTCGCCGTCCAGCACCTTCTGGGTGTTGGAGATTTCCACGTTGGTGCGCAGGTCCTTGATGCGGCTCTGGTCCAGCACATAGGAACGGATCTGGTGGCCCCAGCCCACGTCGGTCTTGGAGTCTTCCAGCTTCTGCTGTTCGGCCATGCGGTTGCGCATTTCCAGCTCGTAGAGCTTGGACTTCAGCATCTGCATGGCTTCGGCGCGGTTGCGGTGCTGCGAACGGTCGTTCTGGCACTGCACCACGATGCCGGTCGGCATGTGCGTCAGGCGCACGGCCGAGTCGGTCTTGTTGATGTGCTGGCCGCCGGCGCCGGACGCGCGGTAGGTGTCCACGCGCAGGTCGGCCGGATTGACCTCGACCTCGAAGGAATCGTCGACCTCGGGGTAGACGAACACGCTGGCGAAGGAGGTGTGGCGGCCGCCCGACGAGTCGAACGGGCTCTTGCGCACCAGGCGGTGCACGCCGGTCTCGGTGCGCAGGTAGCCGAAGGCGTACTCGCCCTCGATCTTGATGGTGGCGGACTTCAGGCCCGCGACTTCGCCTTCGGATTCTTCCAGCACTTCGGCCTTGAAGCCCTTGCGCTCGGCGTACTTCAGGTACTGGCGCAGCAGCATCGAGGCCCAGTCCTGCGCTTCCGTGCCGCCGGCGCCGGCCTGGATGTCCAGGAAGCAGTTCAGCGGGTCGGCCGGGTTCGAGAACATGCGGCGGAATTCCAGCGCTTCCAGCTTTTCCTGGAAGCCGTCGGCGTCCTGCTCGATGGATTCGAGGGTGGCGTCGTCGTCGTCGGAGGCGGCCAGCTCGAACAGCTCGTTCGAGTCGGACAGGCCGGCGCCCAGCGCGGTCAGCGTTTCCACCACGTCTTCCAGGGCTTTCTTTTCACGGCCCAGGTCCTGGGCGTGCTTGGGGTCGTTCCAGACCGAGGCGTCTTCCAGCTCGGCGTTTACGACTTGCAGGCGTTCAGCTTTGGCATCGTAGTCAAAGATACCTCCGTAGAGCCTGTTCGCGCTCCGCGTAGTCGGCGAGGCGGGCGGCGAGCTGGTTCTGACGTTCGGCTTCCATGATTGATCCTATCTTGATGACTTTTGTGCGAAACCGGGCATTTTACCGTGGATGGAGCCGACCCGCGGGCGGAATGCGAAGGAAGGGGACGGATGGTGGCGCGGGGGGAGGGGCCGGGCGCCCGGCGCGGGCGGCCTGGCGGGGGTTCTAGGGGTTTGCGCGAGGTCCGGAGGATTGTTCAGCTTCCTGTCAATCGACGGGTTCTAGGCTGGCGTGGCGCCGGCCGCTCCCAAGGCGGAACCGGCGCGCCGCCAGGCTGGCCGGCCGCCAGCCGCATCCCGACAGAGGACAGGAGACTAGCAATGGAAAACACCATGGCCCCCGGCACGGCGCCGGCGGTTCCGGCGTCAGAGGAAGACCGGATCTACCGCAAGGTGGGGTGGCGGCTGGTGCCGCTGCTGGTGGTCTGCTACGTCGTGGCCTATCTGGACCGCGTCAACGTGGGCTTCGCCAAGCTCCAGATGCTGCAGGAACTGCAATTCAGCGAGACGGTGTACGGGCTGGGCGCCGGGATCTTCTTCATCGGCTACTTCCTGTTCGAGATTCCCAGCAACATCATCCTGCACAAGGTCGGGGCGCGCGTCTGGATCGCGCGCATCATGATCACCTGGGGCATCATTTCCTCGTGCATGATGTTCGTGACCAGCGTACCCATGTTCTATGCGCTGCGCTTCCTGCTGGGCGCGGCCGAGGCGGGCTTCTTCCCCGGCATCATCCTGTACCTGACCTACTGGTATCCGGCCGCGCGGCGCGGGCGCATCACCACCTTCTTCATGACGGCCGTACCCATGTCCGGCCTGATCGGCGGACCGATCTCGGGTTGGATCATGAACACCTTCCACGGCGACCACGGCCTGTCGGGCTGGCAGTGGCTGTTCCTGCTGGAAGGCATCCCCTCGGTCATCATCGGCGTGCTGGTGCTGCTGTGGCTGGACGACCGCATCAACAAGGCCAAGTGGCTGACCGCCAATGAAAAGGCCGTGCTCATCCGCAACATCGCCGCCGAGGAGCAGCACAAGGAAGATCCGCCGATCCGCGCCGCGCTCGCCAAGCCGCGCGTCTGGGCCATGGCGCTGATCTACTTCTCGTTCGTGATGGGCCTGTATGGCGTGGGTTTCTGGATGCCGACGCTGATCAAGGCGACTGGCGTGCAAAGCCCGCTGGCCATCGGCCTGTTGACGGCGGTGCCCAACCTGTTCGCGGTCATCGGCATGATCCTGATCGCGCGTAATTCCGATCGCAATCGCGAGCGCCGCTGGCACGTCGCCATTCCGGCGCTGTTCGGCGCGCTGGGCCTGCTGTTCTCGGCGGTGTGGAGCGGCAACACCGTCCTGGCCATCGTCGCGCTGACGGTTGCCAACATCGGCATCTGCACCGTGCTGCCGCTGTTCTGGAGCCTGCCGACCGCGCTGCTGGGTGGCACCGCCGCCGCGGCCGGCATCGCGCTGATCAACTCGGTGGGCAACCTGGCCGGCTTCGTCAGCCCCTACCTGGTGGGCTGGCTCAAGGACATGACCGGCACCACCAACACCGGCCTGTACATGCTGGCCGCCTGCCTGGTGGTCGGCGCGCTGGTGGCGCTGGCGCAGCCCGCCAAGCTAGTCAATAAGTAGACAGCGCAAAGCCGCGGGCATGGCCAAATCCGGCCTGCCCACGGCAACCACATTCAAGCAACCGACGGCGCCAAGCGCCTCACGTCCCTAAAAGATGCCCGCCCCCAGACCGGGGCCGCGCGGAGCCGGCTTTGCCGGTCCGCAGCGGCGCCCCCTTGAGGGGGAGCGCGTAGCGCTCGGGGGTGGGTCTATTACTCCGCATGCTCGATGACGAGCTGTACGGACACCATCCCGTTCCATACGTTCTGTTCCAGCCGGTAGGCCACCTGGATGCGTTCGGGCAGCGACTGGTCGTGGCCGAACCAGATGGCGTCGAAGCGCTGCTGGCCGCGTTCCAGTGACAGCTTCAGGTGCTTCTCGCCGACCAGGCGCTGGTTGCGCACGGTGAATTCGTCCAGGAACAGGGGCGCGGCGAAGCCGGCGCCCCAGACCTGTTGCTGCAGCAGGCCGGCCACTTCCGCGTTGGCGTAGCCCGATTCCAGCGAGCCGTCGGTCTCGATGACCGGCTCGAACGAATCACGTCCGGTCAGCTCGCGCACCGCGGCTTCGAAGGCCGGGGCGAAGGCCGCGAAATCGTTGCGGCCCAGCGTCAGGCCGGCCGCCATGGCGTGGCCGCCGAACTTGCGGATCAGGTCGGGGTGGCGCTTGGACACCAGGTCCAGCGCGTCGCGCAGGTGCACGTCGGGAATCGAGCGGCCCGAGCCGCGGATCTCGTCATCGCCGGCCGGCGCGAAGGCCAGAGTCGGACGCCAGAATTTCTCCTTCAGGCGCGAGGCCACCAGGCCGACCACGCCCTGGTGCCAGCCCGGGTCGAACACGCAGACCGTGGCGCCGGCGGCGGCGTTGGGTTCTTCCATCGCGGCCAGCGCCTGTTCGCGCATCTCGGCCTCGATGGTGCGCCGTTCGCGATTGATGTTGTCCAGCTCGCGCGCCATCTCCAGCGCCTGCGCCTCGTCGTCGGTGGTCAGGCAGGCGATGCCCAGGCTCATGTCGGCCAGGCGTCCGGCGGCGTTGATGCGCGGCCCCAGCGCGAAGCCCAGGTCGAAGCCATTGGCGCTGCGGGGCTCGCGGCCGGCCACGGCGAACAGGGCGCGCAGGCCGGGTTGCAGGCGGCCGGCGCGCATGCGCTGCAGGCCCTGCGTGACCAGCAGGCGGTTGTTGGCGTCCAACTTGACCACGTCGGCCACGGTGCCCAGCGCCACCAGGTCGGACAGCGCGTCCAGCCTGGGCCCGCCGTCGGCCGCGTAGACGCCGCGGCGGCGCAGCTCGGCGCGCAGCGCCAGCATCATGTAGAAGATCACGCCCACGCCGGCCAGGTTCTTGGACGGAAAGCCGCAGCCGGGCTGGTTGGGGTTCACGATGGCCAGCGCGTCGGGCAGCGTGTCGCCCGGCAGGTGGTGGTCGGTGATGACCACGCCGATGCCGGCGGCATTGGCGGCGGCCACGCCGTCGACGCTGGCGATGCCGTTGTCCACCGTGATGATGATGTCGGGCTTGCCGTTGCGGTGGGTCACGGCCAGGTCGACCACGGCCGGCGACAGGCCGTAGCCGGTCTCGAAGCGGTTGGGCACCAGGAAGTCCACGTCCGCGCCCATGGCCGACAGCGCGCGCAGCCCGACCGCGCAGGCGGTGGCGCCGTCGCAGTCGTAGTCGGCCACGATCAGCAGGCGGCGGCCGGCCTGGATGGCGTCGGCCAGCACGCCGGCGGCGTGCGCGGAATGGGTCAGGCCGGCCGGCGGCAGCAGCGCGGGCCAGGCCAGCTTGGTCTGGTCGGGATGCGTGACGCCGCGCGCGGCCCACAGCCGCGCCAGCAGGGGATGGATGCCCGAGGCCTGCAGGGCGCGCAGCGCGTCCTGGTTGGCGGGGCGTACGGTCAAGCGGGGTGAGACCACCAGGCGCTCCAGTTTTTCTTGGGCGCGGGCAGCCAGCCGAGCAGGCCGCCGCGCGGTTTCAGGGTGAGGGCGACGCTGCGGTCGTCGCCCAGCAGCAGCAGTTCGGTCGGGGCGTCGGGCAGGCCTTGCTTGCCGGACCGGGCGCGCAGCTGCGCGTCCAGCGCGGGCAGCGCGTCCAGCCAGGCGGCCCAGTCGCCCGCGCGTTGCGGCGCGTCCAGGCCGTCCAGGATCAGCTCCTGCCCGGGCGGCGCGATGCGCCAGGGGCGGGCGCCGCCATACAGCCACAGGGCATTGACCGGCGCCACGCCGCGCGCGGCGCGCGCCTCGTTGACCGGATGGTCGTGCCAGGCCATCTGTATTTCATTGAGCAGCCGGCGCCACGGACGGGTTTCGGCGTCCTGCTTCCACCAGTCGTTCAGCCTGCGGCCGGCCACGGCCAGCGGGCTGGCGG
>NZ_JCBANG010000060.1:0-40791 GCF_059760905.1 Achromobacter sp. 1011811831 | reverse complement strand
AGTGTTGGCGGTGACGTTGGCGTTGGTCTGGAACAGCTGCGAGCCGTTGACCGCGTTCGTGCTGGTCGCGTTCAGCGCGCCGGCCGTCACACCCGTCACGGTGCGCGAGCCGGCGGTGCCCGCCATGCTGACGGAGGTGCCGGCGGTGGCGCCGGCCACGGTCACGGCGCCGGTGGCGGCGTCCTGGCGCACCAGGCCCGTCGTGCCGTTGACGATCTGCTGCTGCAGGTTGGTCAGGTTGGTCGTGGTCTGGCTGACCTGTCCGCCCAGGGTGGTCAGGCTGCCCTCGACGGTCGTCACGCGGTTGCCCACGCTGGTGATGGCCGTGCTGTTGTTGGCGATGTCGGTCCGGTTCTGCGCGATAGCGGCGGTGTTGGCCGTGACATTGGCGTTGGTCTGGAACAGCTGCGAGCCGTTGACCGCGTCCGCGCTGGTCGCGCTCAGGCCGCCGGCACGCACGCCGGTCACGGTGCGCGAGCCGGCGGTGCCGGCCATGCTGACCGAGGTGCCGGCGGTGGCGCTGGCCACGGTCACTGCGCCGGTGGTGGCGTCCTGGCGCACCAGGCCCGTCGTGCCATTGGCGATCTGCGCTTGCAACGTGGTGATGTTGCCCTCGGCGGTGCCCATGCGCGTGCCCAGGTTGGTGATGTTGCCCTCGGCCGTGGTCACGCGGTTGCCCACGCTGGTGATGGCCGTGCTGTTGTTGGCGATGTCGGTCCGGCTTTGCGCGATGGCGGTGGTGTTGGCCGTGACATTGGCGTTGGTCTGGAACAGCTGCGAGCCGTTGACGGCGTCGGCGCTGGTCGCGTTCAGCTCGCCGGCGCGCACGCCGGTCACCGTGCGCGCGCCGGCCGTGCCGGTCATATTGACCGTGGCGCCGCCGGTGGCGCTGGCGACCGTCACGTCGCCCGCCGCGCCGTTCTGGCGCACCAGGCCGATCGCGCCATTGCCGATCTGCGTTTGCAGGTTGGTCAGGTTGGTGGTGGTCTGCGTGACCTGCGCGCCCAGGTTGGTGACATTGCCTTCCGTGGCGGTTACGCGTCCGCCCAGGCCCGAGATGGCGGTCGTGTTCTGCGTGATGGAGGTCTGGGCGGCGGCCAGGCCGGTATTGGTGACGAATAGCTGGGAACCGTTGACCGCGTCCGTGCTGGCGGCGTTCAGGGCGCCGGCCGTCAGGCCGCTGATGCCATTGTTGGACATGTTGACCGGGCTCAGCATCACGATGCCGTTCGTTGCCCGCAGCTGCAGAGTCTGGTCGGCCATGCCGCGAACGAACACCGTCGAGGTGGGGACTCCGCCGCCGGTGGATGTGCCCAGGTTCTGCAGGCTGAACACCGGTTGCTGCGCGGTACATGTGATGCTGTTGTAGGTATCCGCCGCATAGGATTGACCGGAGGTGCCATTGCACAGCTGGAGAGACTGCGCGTTCGCGGCGGAGCCATAGGCGAGGCCGGCGCCGATCACGATCATGCCGCCGACGGCCAGCAGCGGTCCGTTGGCTCGGCCGCTTTTCCCGCGCGCTCGCGAGACTTCGGACACGGGAGTCCAGGATTGGGTGACGACGTTCCAAACCAGGCGGTAAATTCGATTCATGGCTGATCCATAAGAGGGTATTTAGCTATGCCGCCCCATCAAGCAATATCGAAACAGCCGAGCAAGGCATACGCGAAGAATTCATGGAGTGACTCCATGTGGGTAAAACTATAGGCAAGGCGGGTAGGGCGGAAAACCGTAGAAGTTCGAGAATTCGGCCCGCTCAGCCGTTCACCAGCGATAGCTGATGCCGATGCCCACGCCGATCTTGCCGTTCTGCTGGATGGAACCGGAGGCCTTGTAGGTCCAGGCGCCTGTCTCGGACATTTTCGACAGTCCGATCGCGGCGGCGGACTCGCCGCCGTAGGTGGCCGCGGCCATCGATACCATGCCCTTGCCCGGCAGGATGGCGCTGGGCAGGCCGGCCATGGCCATGGCCGAGGCAATGCCCCCGTTCAGGTCTGAGCGCAGCTGGCCGATCCTGCCGTCCGTGTAGGCATTGGCCTGTTGCACGGCCTGGCCGCCGGATTGACCGGAGAGCTCCAGCACCTGGCCCAGGTTCACCGCGTCGGTGGCCGAGGAGGCAGCCGCGACATGGGTGATCTGGCGTTCCTGCCCGGCGCTGCCGACCGATACGCTGTTGGCGCGATCCGCCACCGAATTCGAGCCCAACGCCACGCTGCCCGTCGCGCTGGCGCTGGCGTCGTTGCCCAGGGCCACGCCGCCCTGGCCGGTGACGCTGGCGCCCGAGCCGATGGCGTTGCCCTGGCTGCCCTGGGCCACGGTCGCGCGGCTGACAGCGCTGGCGTTGTCCGTGGAGATCGCCGCCGTATGGCGCGCCAGCTCCTGGCCGGCGCCGCGGATTTGCGTCATTTGCTGGTCCAGGACGGCGGTCTGCTCATCCTGCCGGATCACCGAGGCCGCCACGGCATCGACCGCCGTGGCATTGGCGGCCACGTTCGCATCGGTCCGGGCCAGTTGCGAGCCGTTGACCGCGTCCGAGCTGGTCGCGTTGACGGCGCCGGCCGCGACGCCGGACACGCTGCGGGAACCCTCTGTGCCGGCCATGCTGACCGAGGAGCCGGCGGTCGCGCCGGCCACGGTCACGGCGCCGGTGGCGGCGTCCTGGCGCACCAGGCCGGTCGTGCCGTTGATGATCTGCGTTTGCAGGTTGCTCAGGTTGGTCGTGGTCTGGGACAGTTGGCTGTCACGGCTCGCAAGGTCTGCCTCGACCACCGTCACGCGGTCGCCCACGCCGGTGATGGCCGTGCCGTTGTTGGCGATATCGGTCCGGTCCTGCGCGATGGCGGCGGTGTTGGCGGCGACGCCCGCGTCGGTCTGGAACAGTTGTGAGCCGTTGGCCATGTCCGAGCTCGTTGCATTCAGTGCGGCGGCCGTGACGCCGGTCACGGTGCGCGAGCCGGCGGTGCCGGCCATGCTGACCGAGGAGCCGGCGGTGGCGCCGGCGACAGTCACGGCGCCGGTGGCGGCGTCCTGGCGCACCAGGCCCGTCGCGCCGTTGGTGATCTGGGTTTGCAGCGTGGTCAGATCGCCCGCGACCGTCGTCACCCGGTTATCCACGTTGTTGATGGCGGCCGTGTTGCCGGCGATGTCGGTGCGGTCCTGGTCGATGGCATTGGTGTTGGCTGTGACGTTGGCGTTGGTCTGGAACAGCTGGGCCCCGTTGACCGCGTCCGTGCTGGTCGCGCTCAGGCTGCCCGCCGTGACGCCCGTCACGGTGCGCGAGCCGGCCGTTCCGGCCATGCTGACCGAGGTGCCGGCGGTGGCGCCGGCCACGGTCACGGCGCCGGTGGTGGCGTCCTGGCGCACCAGGCCGGTCGTGCCGTTGATGATCTGCGCTTGCAGATTGGTCAGATTGGTCGTGGTCTGGCTGACTTGTCCGCCCAAGGTCGACAGGTTGCCCTCGACGGTCGTCACGCGGTCGCCCACGCTGGTGATGGCCGTGTTGTTGTTGGCGATGTCGGTCCGGTTCTGCGCGATGGCGGCGGTGTTGGCGGCGACGTTCGCATTGGTCTGGGACAGTTGTGCGCCGTTGACCGCATCCGTGCTGGCCGCGCTCAGGCCGCCAGCCGTGACACCCGTCACGGTGCGGGAACCGGCCGTTCCGGCCATGCTGACCGACGAGCCGCCCGTGGCGCCGGCCACGGTCACGGCGCCGGTGGTGGCGTCCTGGCGCACCAGGCCCGTCGTGCCATTGGTGATCTGCGTTTGCAGGCTGGACAGATTGCCTTCGACGGTGGTGACGCGATTGGTGACGTTGTTGATGGCCGTCGTGTTGCCGGCGATATCGGTCCGGTTCTGGGCGATGGCGGCGGTGTTGGCGGTGACATTGGCGTTGGTCTGGAACAGCTGCGAGCCGTTGACGGCATCCGTGCTGGCCGCGCTCAGGCCACCGGCCGTCACCCCCGTCACGGTGCGGGAACCGGCGGTGCCGGCCATGCTGACCGACGTGCCGCCCGTGGCACCGGCCACAGTCACGGCGCCGGTGGCAACGTCCTGGCGCACCAGGCCCGCCGTGCCGTTGACGATCTGCGTTTGCAGGTTGGTCAGGTTGGTCGTGGTCTGGCTGATTTGTCCGCCCAGGGTGGACAGGCCGCCTTCCACGGTCGTGACGCGGTCGCCCACGCTGGTGATGGCCGTGCCGTTGTTGGCGATGTCGGTCCGGTTCTGCGCGATGGCGGCGGTGTTGGCGGTGACGTTGGCGTTGGTCTGGAACAGCTGCGAGCCGTTGACCGCGTTCGTGCTGGTCGCGTTCAGCGCGCCGGCCGTCACCCCCGTCATGGTCCGCGATTCGGCGGTGCCCGCCATGTTGACGGAGGTGCCGCCGGTGGCGCCGGCCACGGTCACCGCGCCGGTGGTGGCGTCCTGGCGCACCAGGCCCGTCGTGCCGTTGGTGATCTGCGTTTGCAGGCTGGACAGGCTGCCCTCGACGGTGGTCACGCGATTGGTGACGTTGTTGATGGCCGTCGTGTTGCCGGCGATATCGGTCCGGTTCTGCGCGATGGCGGCAGTGTTGGCGGTGACGTTGGCGTTGGTCTGGAACAGCTGCGAGCCGTTGACCGCGTTCGTGCTGGTCGCGTTCAGCGCGCCGGCCGTCACACCCGTCACGGTGCGCGAGCCGGCGGTGCCCGCCATGTTGACGGAGGTGCCGGCGGTGGCGCCGGCCACGGTCACGGCGCCGGTGGCGGCGTCCTGGCGCACCAGGCCCGTCGTGCCATTGACGATCTGCTGCTGCAGGTTGGTCAGATTGGTCGTGGTCTGGTTGACTTGTCCGCCCAGGGTGGTCAGGCTGCCCTCGACGGTCGTCACGCGGTTGCCCACGCTGGTGATGGCCGTGCTGTTGTTGGCGATGTCGGTCCGGTTCTGCGCGATGGCGGCGGTGTTGGCCGTGACGTTGGCGTTGGTCTGGAACAGTTGCGAGCCATTGACCGCGTCCGAGCTGGTCGCGCTCAGGCCGCCGGCGCGCACGCCGGTCACCGTGCGGGAACCGGCGGCGCCAGCCATGCTGACCGAGGTGCCGCCGGTGGCGTTGGCCACGGTCACGGCGCCGGTGGCGGCATCCTGGCGCACCAGGCCCGTCGTGCCATTGGCGATCTGCGCCTGCAACGTGGTGATGTTGCCCTCGGTGGTGCCCATGCGCGTGCCCAGGTTGGTGATGTTGCCCTCGGTCGTGGTCACGCGGTTGCCCACGCTGGTGATGGCCGTGCTGTTGTTGGCGATGTCGGTCCGGCTTTGCGCGATGGCGGTGGTGTTGGCCGTGACATTGGCGTTGGTCTGGAACAGCTGTGAGCCGTTGACGGCGTCCGCACTGGTCGCGTTCAGCGCGCCGGCGCGCACGCCGGTCACCGTGCGCGCGCCGGCCGTGCCGGTCATGTTGACCGTGGCGCCGCCTGTGGCGCTGGCGACCGTCACGTCGCCCGCCGCGCCGTTCTGGCGCACCAGGCCGATCGCGCCATTGCCGATCTGCGTTTGCAGGTTGGTCAGGTTGGTGGTGGTCTGCGTGACCTGGGCGCCCAGGGTGGTGACAGTGCCTTCCGTGGCGGTTACGCGTCCGCCCAGGCCCGAGATGGCGGTCGTGTTCTGCGTGATGGAGGTCTGGGCGGCGGCCAGGCCGGTATTGGTGACGAACAGCTGCGAACCGTTGACCGCGTCCGTGCTGGCGGCGTTCAGGGCGCCAGCCGTCAGGCCGCTGATGCCGTTGTTGGACATGTTGACCGGGCTCAGCATCACGATGCCGTTCTGTGCCTGTAGCCGCAGAAACTGGTCGCCCAGGCTGCGCACGAATACGGTCGACGTAAAAAGACCGCCTGCAGCAGAGCCACTGCCCCGGTTTTGCAGGTTGAATGCGTCTGGGGTGGCGCTACAGCCGAGCCCTTGCAGTCTGTCGTATCCATAGACCATGCCGCCTCCGCCAGAGCACATCTCAAACGACTGCGCGCTGGCCGTGGGACTCTGGAACAGTCCTGTGCCGGTCAGCGCCATCACGACCGCCACGAGCCGTCCCTTGTGGGGACGGCCGCCGTTGCCGCGCGAGCGGGTGAGTTCGGAAACAGGGGTCCAGGATTGGGTGACGGCGTTCCAAACCAGGCGGTAGATTCGGTTCATTTTTAGCCACAAGAAAGAGTTTGGCGGGACGGCGCGCCTCCGTGGAGGTATCGGCTTGGCCGGGTAGGCCAAGGCGCCGGTGTGTTTCCGCGCGTTTCGTGTGGTTGAAACTATAAGTAGCGCTACTTCCAGGGAAAATCGTCGAAATCCGAGAAAGGGCAGGGCGACCGCAAGCAGGCGTCAAGGCTGCGGATGCTTTGCGGAGCGCCAGCGGCGAGGTGGGCGTGCAAGCGCCATCCGCACAACCCAGCTGAAAAGAATCTGAATGCATCGGTTGTCTAACATATCGTCGTTTCATGGCAACGTAATAAGAAAGGTAGTGCGACTTATTATCGTTACTACGAGAATGGCGAATCGTTCCATTTCAAACGACTTCGACTCGATCCCGCAGGCCATGCTCGTCATCCGTCCCCTTTCTTCCGCCTTGCTTGTCCTGGGCCCGCTAGCCTCCGTGGCCGTCCATGCCCAGAGCGATGCGCCCATCGCCACCTTGCCCGCCATCGGCGTCGTCGGCAGCGACGACGCCGGACAAAGCTACAACCCGCCCGCGTCCGCCAGCGCCACCAAGATCGACGCGCCGCTGCGCGACATTCCGCAAACGGTGAACGTGGTGCCGGCGCAGGTGCTGCGCGACCAGCACGCCATGTCGGTGCAGGACGCGCTCAAGAACGTGCCAGGCGTCAGCTTCTCGACCGGAGACGGCCAGCGCGACCAAGTCTCGATCCGGGGTTTCACCGCCATCGCCGACCAGTTCGTCGACGGTTTCCGCGATGACGCGCTGTACTTCCGCGACCTGTCCAACGTCGAGCGCATCGACGTCATCAAGGGCCCGGCGGCGGTGCTGTATGGCCGTGGCTCGTCCGGCGGCCTGATCAACCGCGTGACCAAGCGGCCGGGAGAGGACATCTCGCAGCTCGGCCTGAGCTACGGATCCTGGAACGACCACCGGCTCGACGTCGACCTGGGCCGCACCAGTGAAAGCGGGTCCATGGCCTGGCGCCTGACCGGCGCGGTGGAGAAGGGCGACAGCTATCGCGACAAGCAGTTCATCGACCGCAACGCGATCGCGCCGTCCGCTCAGTTCAGTCTGGGCGAGCACACCACGCTGCTGCTGCAGACGGAATTCCTGGAAGACCGCCGCCTGACCGACTTCGGCATTCCCGCCTACCATGGCCGTCCAGTGCGGGTGGACCCGTCCACCTACTACGGCGCCGCGAACGCCCGCGACACCGACTACACCCAGACGCGGATGCAGTCATATGCCGCCACGCTGACGCATCGCTTCAACGACAACTGGTCACTGCGCAACGCCACGCGCTATTACCACTACACGCTCAACCGCAACAACACGCTGCCCGGCTCGGTCAACGAGGCCGCCGGGACCGTGGCGCTGACGCACGGCAACGTGCGGCGCGAGGAGCATGGCTGGACCAACCAGACCGAACTGATGCAGCGCGAGCAGTGGGGCCCGGTGCGCCACGACCTGCTCTATGGCGTGGAACTGAGCCAGCAGAACAAGGATCTGGTGAATTGGTCGGCGGCCAACGTCGCGGTGGTCAACCTGTTCGATCCGCGCCTGCCGGTCTTGCAGCGCCAGGTGACTGGCGCGCCAGGTTCGGACAACCTGGGCCGCTTCAACACCCTGGGCCTGTATGTGCAGGACCTGATGTCGCTGGGCGAGCACTGGAAAGTGCTGGCCGGCGTGCGTCACGACCGCTACGAGCAGAAGACCGAGGATCGTCGTGGCGGCCGGAACCTGTCGCGCACCGACTCCAATTTCAGTCCGCGCCTGGGCCTGGTGTTCCAGCCCGACGGCATGCAGTCGTACTACGTGTCGTGGAGCCGTTCCTACCAGCCTTCGGGCGAAGCCTTCGCGCTGGCGGCCAACAACGTCGACCTGGCGCCGGAGCAGACCACCAATTATGAAGTCGGCGCCAAGTACGACTTCCTGGATGGCAAGCTCTCGACCACCGTGTCCGTGTTCCGCCTGGAACGCACCGACATCAAGGTCACCAATCCGGTGACCAACACGCTGGTGCCGGTGGGCACGCAGCGCACCGACGGCGCCGAGTGGACCCTGTCGGGCGACTTGTCCCACGGCTGGCGCGCGATGCTGGGCTACGCCTATCTGGATGCGCGCGTGACGCAGTCGGTCGCGCGCGACGCCGGCAGGGACGTGCAAGGCAAGCGCGCCACGCTGACGCCGCGCCATGCCGGCAATGTCTGGATCACCAAGGACCTGGGCGAGGGCTTCGGGGTCGGCGCCGGCCTGAACCTGGTGGGCGCGCGCTACGCCAACCCGGGCAATACGGTCAAGCTGCCGGGCTACGTCACGGCGGACGCCGCCGCATGGTGGCGGCAGGGGCCGTATGCGGTGCAGTTGAACGTCTACAACCTGTTCGACGCCGGCTACATCGTGTCGGCGCACGGCACGAGTCCAATCTGAACATGCCCGGCGCGCCGCGCAATGCGATGCTGAGCCTGCAGTACCGCATGTAGGGCGAGCGGGTCTGGCAGGGCGGCCTGGCGTCCCGAGCCGCCGCGTCCGCTCAGGAGGTGAACAGTCCATGATGCACGCAAAACATGATCAGCTCGTGATCGTTTTCCGTGCCGAGCTTGCGCATGGCCGCGACCTTGTGCGAGCTCACCGTGGAAATGCCGCGATTGAGCTGGGCCGCGATTTCGCTGACGCTCATGCCGGAGAACAGATAGCGCAGTATTTCCATCTCCTTGCGGGTGAGCTGGGCCACGCGGTCGTCCACGGGTTCACTGCGGTCAAGATGTGGCTGCTTGCTGCGCGGGCGCTGCTTGTGCAGCAGGATGGACCTGATCGATTTCGTGAGCTCGGGCAAGTCGTCGCTCTTCAACAGCACGCCCGCCACGCCCAGGCTGTACAGGCTCGAGGCGATCGAGGCCGACGAGATCATGGTCAGCACCACGACCTTCACGCTGGAATGGTTGTTGCGGATATAACTCACCAGCTTGATGCCATCCCCGTGGCGCGTCGGTCCCGGCATGTTGTAGTCCGTGATCACGGCGTGGGGCTGAAATTCGACGATCGCCTCGATCAGGGCGTCGGGCGTGCGTGCTTGCGCGACCACGTCGAAATCGGAGTACTGCGACAACATGTGCTTCAACCCCGCCGTGACCAGGGGATGATCATCGGCCAGAACGATACGCATTTTTTCCAACATGGTGTTCCCTTGGTTCATTGTGAGTGGCTGGCGGCGATGACCTGCTTCACCGCCTGGATCTTGTCTTCCAGGGCATCGCAGAATCGGCCCAGCCCGGAAATGAACGTGGGCGGTGCGTCTTCCGAGGCAAGCAGTGCTTCCAGCATGCTGCATTCACTTGCAAGACGCTTGACGCCAGCCATCGTCAGCCCGCCGCGGACCCTGTGCAGCACGGGGCCCATGGCCTGGAACTCGCCATCATCGAGCGCGCGGCGCAACAGTTCCAGGTCGGAGGACATGGATGTCACGAAGACATCGCGGATGAAATCGGGCACATCCTCGCCATCCGACTGGTCCAGGAGTTCGGACTCCAGCCTGATCGCCGGCTCGTCCCTGCCTGCCGAGGAGCAGACTTTCACCAGGCAGACCTTGAGGGAATCCGAGGACACCGGCTTTATCAGCCAGGCGTCGATGAGCCCCTCGGATACATCCGGCTCAATCTCGGACATGGCGTTCGCGGTGACGCAGACCACCGGCCGTTTCATGCCCTGCTCGCGCAGTTGCCGCACCATGTCACGCCCGCTCATTTCCGGCATGTTGGCATCGGTGAGCAGAATGTCATAGACGTCATCGGACCAGATCGTGAGCGCGCGCAGGGGGCTGCCGCAAAGCGTGACTTCGCAACCCAGGGATTCCAGCTGCCACCGCAGGACCTCCTGGTTGAGCGCGCTGTCCTCCACCACGAGCACGCGCAGCCCCAGCCGTCCCAGGGCTTGTTGCGTCGCCACGGATCCGCGCGGCTCGGGGAGGGCGGTGCTGGCGGGCTGCCGTTCAGCGGCGAATTGCACCGCCAGCAGCAGCGAACGCACCGCGAGGCAGCTTATCTGCCAGCCCTGTTGCACGGGATTGGGCTGCAGGGGGCCGATCTGGGTGCAGAACACCTGCCGCGCGTGCCCGGGAATGGGACTCATCTGTTCCGGCAGGACCTGCACCAGCACGGCCTGGGCCTCCATCGGCGTGGACTGACCGCCGAGCAGCTCGCAGTCCGCGCCCCATTTCGTCAGCCAGCTGCGATAGTGATCCCGCAGCTCCTGCGTGGGCGCCCGCAGGTATACCTTCACGCCGCGCAATGCATCATCGGTCGATTCGTGGTCTTGCGCCGGCGCCGCTGGCTGCGCCAGGGGCACGTCAAGCAGGAACGTGCTGCCGACATTGCGCTGGCTGAGCGCCTGGATCCGCCCATTCATCATGGTGGCCAGCTTGTGGCAAATTGCCAGGCCGAGTCCGGTGCCGCCGCTGTTCAGCCTGGCCGAGCGCGCCTGATAGAACGGCTCGAAAACGTGAACGAGTTCTGACTCCGACATGCCCACGCCGGTATCGGAGACGCGCCATTGCAGGCGAGGAGGACCGGCCTGTACAAGCTCAACGGTCAAGGCCACGGTGACGCGCCCGATCTCGGTGAACTTGATGGCATTGCTTATCAGGTTGCTGAGGATCTGGCGCAATCTGCCCGCATCGCCCGTCAGCGTCATGGGCACGGCCGTGTCGATGGTGCTATGCAGGAATATGCCTTTCGCGGCGGCCTTGGCTCCGAAGACCTGCAGGACGCTTTCGGTCAGCTCGATGGGGGAGAAGGGCTCCGAGTGCAATGTGAGCCCGCCCGCCTCGATCTTCGACATGTCCAATACGTCGCCGATGACGTTCATCAACTGATCCGAGGAGGACTGGATGGTGCGGATGAAGCCGTGCTGCACGGAGGAAAGCGGGGTGGAGGCCAGCAGTTCCAGCATGCCGAGCACGCCGTATAGCGGTGTGCGGATTTCATGGCTCATGGTGGCCAGGAACTCGGACTTGGCGGCATTCGATTCATCCGCCGCCTGCCTGGCGAGCTCCAGCGTTTCCTTGGCCTGCTGATCCTCGCTTACATCGCGGAAGGTGCACAGCAGGGCATCCTGATTCTCATATCGGGTCAACAGGAACTTGCCGATCAGGTGCCGGGGGCCCAGCGTCAATCGCTGCTCCAGGCTCGATGCTTCACCCCAATGGAGCGCGGCGGTCCACTGCGCCACGGTTTCACGCATCCGCTCGGCATCGTCGAACCATTCCGACGCGAGTTCGTTGGCCCGAAGAATCCGGCCATCGGACCGCCCGCATACGACAATCGCCAGCTGCGACGCATCGATGACCTGGCGCCCGAATATATCGCTTTCCTCGATACGCTTGAGTTGCCGCTGGGCGGGCTCGTAGAAGCGCTGTACATACCATTTGGCGATCAGCAACGTCACCATGCTGCAGACGAATATCAGCAGCCCGACGCCCAATAGCTCGGGGCCGAAGGATCGTATGTAGTCGCCATAGGGGGTGAAGTAGCGCGCCGAAATGCCAGCCCGGCCATCGATGCGATAGATGAGTCCGGCGCCGGCCATATTCCAGCCAGGACGCGCCTGCTCCGTTAGCAGGGGTTCGGGGCTGATCGGCCGTCCTTCGTTGTCAAATAGTTCAACGGTTGACGTGCTCGTTGCGCCCATCAACCCCCGCATGCCGGCATAGCTTCGGGACAAGGATTCCGCCGTGTCAAAGTAAGACACGGCCACCCACTCCCGATTCATAGACGCGGCGAGGGCGCTTCTGGCCGTGGGCCGGATGAGCCGATAGGCAAGCACGGCGGTCTGTCCGGCGCCCAGCTTGACCGCGGTCAGCCGTAGCGCTTCGGTGGCGCTCTTCAAATGCGCCGCTGTGCCGTCGAGTATGGCTTGCCGGTTCTGGCAGGATGTGACCGCGTTCGATGAGGCGCGCGGCGATTCGTCTTCGCACGGGGTGCTGATGGATACCTGGCCATCCCTGGACATGACAATCAGGGGAAACAGGCTGCTTGATGGCATCTGCGACAGGCTGCTGTAGAGCTGCTGCGATATCGACACGCCAAGGGCCGCCGCATCGAGCCGGTCCGCCCGGAGCGTTGTGGGTAGCTCCAGCTCCAGCCGCGTGTGGAACACGGAATCGTAGACGCTGTATCTTTCCGTATCGGGCAATGATGACTGGCCGGCGGCGGGCGTCACGAGCAGATGCCGCCGCGCCTCGCGGAAGTAGTCCTGGTCGCCGCTGGCCGATAGCTGGCCCATGGCGGTCTGTAGCGCCTGATAGTCCATCTCCACGTGCTCGAGATGGTGCCGCAGGCGTTGCTGGGAGATATAGATTTCACGCTCCACCGCAACGTAGGCGAACGATGCGGTCAGCGCCAGCAGTAATGCCACAATCAGAGCGGTTGCTTGAATCTGTCTAGCGGATAGCACAGGCATAGGGGCTCGAACCACTCGCGTCTCGTTGGGCTGCGAGGTACACGGAGGGTGTACGTCACCCTCAATGTTGAAATGGCGAGCAATAAAGAGCAATAAAAATTGGCAGTCGTGTCGGTTTATTAACCGTGTTTATTAATTTTCTTAATTTATTTTTATCAATCGATAGCTGGGCTTGCGCCCGATGTGTGCTGCTGCCTCAACATGTGCAGCAGGATTGCCCGATTCATGGCGCCGGAGATGTAAAAACCTTGCACGGCGTCGCAACCCAACCGGCGCAGGAACTCGTACTGGCCGGCGGTTTCAACGCCTTCCGCGACGACGGTCAGGCCCATGCGGCTGCCCATCATGATGGCGCTCTCGACCACTGCCTGGCTTTGCTCGTCCTCGACTAGCCGCTCGATGAATTCCCGGTCGATTTTCAACTCCGTGAACGGCGTGGTCGTCAGGTTGTGCATGGAGCTGTATCCCTGGCCGAAATCATCCTGGGCCAGCCCGAAACCCATCATGCGCAATCTGCACGCGCCGGCATAGTAGTCACTGGGAAGGCTGGTGGTGCTGTTTTCCGTCAGTTCGAACGTGATGCTTGATGGGTCCGCGCCGCCTTCCTGGACCATGCGGAGCAGGCAATCGGGCAAGCGGCGGTCATCAAGCAGGCGCGACGGAAGGTTGATGGATACATTGAGCGGGTAGCCGGCCGCTTTCCAGGCAGCCTGAGCCTGCAGCGTCTGTTCCAGGACATGCAGCGTCAGCGCCTTTTCCAGGCCATGCATCACCATCGCCGGGAGAAAGCTCGCGGGCAAAAGCACCGTGTCATCGGGGGTTACCCAGCGCACCAGCGCCTCCGCGCCCGTTATGGCGCCCCGGTCGATGGCCTGCTTGGGCTGATACCACACCTGGATCTCGCCGTTCTTCATGGCCTCGAGCATGCGCTGCTTGTCATTCGCGCGAGGCGACGCGCTGGGGAGGGAACGCGATGCCGAGGACTCCCGCAGGCGGTTCATCAGCGTTCGGATCTCATCGGCGCTGACCGGCTTGCAGAACTGTCCAACCACGTCGATGGCCAGCAGCTTGGCCAGCAAATAAACCGTTCTCACCAATTGCTTCGGAGAGGCGCTCATCAGTGCGAGGCCAGGGCGCTTTGGCAGGTCCGCCATCCCCTGGATCACGCGAATCCCGTCTCCGGCGGGCATGCGCAGATCGGTCATCACCAGGTCGAACTCCTGCGTACGGATCAGGTTCAGTGCCTCGAGGCTGTTGTCTGCGGTTTCCACATGGGCGACGCCTTCCTCGCGCATCAGCTCGGAAATGTAATCACGTTGTGGGCGATCGCCGTCAACGATCAAGATTCTTGGGGACACGGTTGCCACCTGCACGTCATAAGG
Organism: Achromobacter sp. 1011811831; assembly: GCF_059760905.1. Classification (NCBI taxonomy): domain Bacteria; kingdom Pseudomonadati; phylum Pseudomonadota; class Betaproteobacteria; order Burkholderiales; family Alcaligenaceae; genus Achromobacter; species Achromobacter sp. 1011811831. The sequence continues at coordinate 26,778 of NZ_JCBANG010000060.1, read as the reverse complement.
TCGGATAGGGGTCTGGCACATTCTCTCGGGATACGTCCAGATGAGTTGTGCATACAGGGAAGCGTCGTAGTCTACGTACGGCCTGAGGCATATTCAGTCGGAGAACTTCGATTTTTCCCCTGTCCAGCCAGGACGCAGGCGAGGCGATCGTGGTCTTTTCAGTTGTTGACATTGCGTGCCGGCCGCAGGGCGAATGCCGTCGACGCGAGTCCGCTGGACAGGCGTGCGATTCGCCGGGCACCGGCGGAGGGAGGCGCTACGGGGAACAGGGACGGCAGCGATTGCCTGGCGGTTCGCGCAGGCGCTGTCGCGCAGATCGACGCGCAGCGCCTTCCCGGGCTGACGTGGCTTTCGGTCCCGCCGCAAGCGCTGCCGGCGTTCGAGGCGCTTCCGTACGCTTGAAGTTTGCAGGGGACAGGCGTGCAGGCCGTTGGCGCTGCCCGGGTTCGGCCTGCGCCGGTTGCCTCGTGGTCGCGGCCTAGCTGCGTCTCGCCTCGCTGGGCCGCATGCCGAACCTGGCCTTGAACGCATTGCTGAAATGCGAAGAGCTGCTAAAGCCCAGCGAGTAGGCGATGTCCGTGATCGATCGGTGCATTTCCTGCGGCGAGCGGATCAGGTCATGGCACTTCTGCAGCCGCCGGCTCCAGATCCATTCCGCCGGCGATTCGCCTTCCTGGCGGAACAGATGATGCAGCAGGCGCACCGAGATGTTGTGATGCCGGGCGATGGCTTCGAGCGACAGTTCAGGGTCGGACAGATGCTGTTCGATCCAGGACTGGATCAGGCTCAGCCGCGCCAGCCGATGCGGGTCGCCATCCGTGTCCGGACCCGGGTCGCGGTCCAGCACCAGGGCGACGATGTTGAGCAGTTCGGCGCCCAGCCGGGCCTTGTCGGCATGCGTGATGGCGCGGCTTTCCGCCGCCAGGTTGACGCATAGCTGCGCGGCCAGCTTGCCGACGCCGCTGCCGATGCCGACGTTGCCCGCGATGGGGAAATCCTGGCGCGCCATGCGGTTTCTCAGGCTTTCACGCGGGATTTCAAGATAGAGCGCGCGGATGTCGGCCAGGCATTGCAGGTCGTAGGGCTCGCCGGAATAGAACATCGCGGCGACCGCCTGGTTCGACGGCAGTTCGTGCCTGCCCTGGACGAGCTGGGCATGGCCCTTCTGCAGGATCTGCAGGTAGTAGCAGTCCTTGTCGAGCTGGGCCAGATGCTGCCTGCGTCGCCGGATCACATGTTGCGACAGCCGGATGTCGGTGATCGATACAGGACCGAAATCATCCTTGCTCAGGCTGCCCTGGTAGTCGTTGGTGCCCGGCAGTTCCGCATCCAGCGCAATGTAGGCGCTGCACAGCGCCGTCTGCCATAACTCGCACCGTTGCGGCAGCGCATGCTGCCGGGCATCGAAAACCAACTGCATATGTCTCTCCTGGAGGATGTCTTTGCAGCCTGGCGCAAGTCGCTTGCGCGCTGATGCAAGACGCGGCTCTGGGGCCAGCGATACGCTCCCGTCTCCTATATGGATTTTATTCCACATGTCTTGAGCGCAATCAAGATTGATGATCGCGCTTTCCCCAAGACAGACAAGAAATCGGTTACGAGGAGGAGGTCGGCATGGCCATCAGCAATAGCGCGGGCGTCGCCCCGGCAGGCGGGATTCCCGCGCAGCAAGCAGGCAACAGTGAAATCAAGAAAGTCGTGGCCGCCTCGATGGCCGGGACGGTCGCGGAGTGGTATGAGTTCTTCATCTATGGCGTGGCCAGCACGCTGGTGTTCGGGCCGCTGTTCTTCCCCAAGGTCGACAGCCCGCTGAGCGCCATCATCGCCGCGTTCGCGACCTATGCCGTCGGCTTCATCGCCCGGCCGCTGGGCGGCATCGTGTTCGGCCATTTCGGCGACCGGCTGGGCCGGAAGAAGCTGCTGCAGTTCAGCCTGCTGCTGGTCGGGTCTTCCACCTTCCTTATGGGATGCCTGCCGGGGTTCCAGGCCATCGGCTTCGCTGCGCCGGCGCTGCTGGTCTTGCTGCGCTTCATCCAAGGCTTCGCCGTGGGCGGGGAGTGGGGCGGGGCGGTGCTGCTGATCGCCGAACACTCGCCGCCCGAGCGGCGCGGCTATTGGGCCAGCTATCCGCAATCGGCGGCCTGCATCGGCAATGTGCTGGCGTCGATCGTGCTGTTCGGCCTGTCCTCGCTGCTGTCCAAGGAGGCCTTCCTGGACTGGGGCTGGCGCGTGGCCTTCTGGCTGTCCGGGATCATCGTCTTCGTCGGCTATTACATTCGCCGTTCGGTGGAGGACGCGCCGATTTTTGTGGAGTCCTATCGGCGGCAGAAGGAGGCGCGCAAGAAGGCGGCCTCGCTCAAGGACGCGCTGGCCGCCTATCCGGGCAAGACGTTCTTCAGCATCCTGCTGCGCGTGGGCGAGAACACGGTCTATTACGTGATCGTGGTGTTCTCCATCACCTATCTCACCGTGCACGCCAAGCTGCCGTCGCAGACGGTGATGTTCATCATGTTCATCGCGAACATCTTCCAGTTCTTCTCGATGCTGTTCGGCGGCTACCTGTCCGACCGCATCGGACGCAAGGCCTGCATCGCGCTGGGCTATGCCGGGCTGCTGGTCTGGGCGTTCCTGTATTTCCCTGGCCTGGATTCGGGCTCGAACGTCCATATCCTCGGCGTCATCTGCATGGGGCTGTTCTTCCAGGCGCTCTGCTACGGCCCGCAGGCGGCGTACTTCTCGGAGATCTTCCCGACCTCGATGCGCTATGCCGGCGCATCGTTCTGCTACCAGATCGCGACCATCGTGGCCGGTTCGATCGCGCCGCTGGTCGCGACCCTGTTGCTGCGCGACTACGGCGGCACCGGACCCATCGTGACCTATCTGGCCGGCACCGTGGTGCTGTCCCTGCTGGCGCTGGCCGTGCTGTCGGAAACCCGCAATGTGTCCCTGCACGAGGTGGACCGCGCCCACCAGGACCGTCACGGCGCCTGATTCGATTGGAGTAGAAGCATCATGAGTGAACGCATTACGCATTTCCGCACCCTGATCCTCGGCGCCGGTTTCGGCGGCCTGGGCATGGGCGCCCAACTGGCGCGCAACGGCGACGAGGATTTCGTCATCCTCGAGCGCTCCGGCGATATCGGCGGCGTCTGGCTGGACAACAATTATCCGGGCGCGGCCTGCGACACCGAGGCCCATCTCTATTGCTATTCATTCTTTCCGCACCTGCGCGTCAGCCGCATGTACGCGGGGCGCGAGGAACTGTTGGGCTACATGCAGCGCCTGGCCGACGCCTACGGCCTGCGCGCGCATCTGCGCCTGAATCGCGAGATCACCGAGGCGCGCTGGGACGGCGAAAGCGGCTTGTGGCGTTTCGAGGTGCGGGGAGGGGAGCGCTACACGGCAACCTACTTCGTGCCGGCGTGGGGGCAGCTCAACCAGCCGTCGATTCCGGCCTTCCCCGGCCTGGAAACCTATCGGGGCGCGAGCTTCCATTCCGCGCGCTGGAATGGCGCCGTCGAACTGCGCGGCAAGCGCGTGGCATCCGTGGGGAATGCCGCGTCGGCGGTGCAGTACGTGCCCGAAATCGCGCCCGATGTCGCGCACCTGACGGTGTTCCAGCGTTCGGCGAACTGGATCATGCCCCGCAATCAGCAGGTGTTCACGCAGGAGCAACTGGACGCCTATGAGGCCGACCCGGCTACCTTCGAGGCCTCGCGCAAGCATCTGCATGCCTTCCGGGAGAACGGTTTTCGCCGCACCCAGATGGGCACGGACGAGCAGCGGCAGGGCGTCGACATCGCCAAGGCGCACCTGGCGGCGCAGGTCGCCGACCCGCAGCTGCGTGCCAAGCTGACGCCGGACTACGAGCTGGGCTGCAAGCGCATCCTGCGCTCCGACGATTTCTATCCGGCGCTGACGCGGTCCAACGTGACGCTGGAAACGCGTGCGATCAAGCGCTTTTATGCGCAAGGCATCGTGACGGCCGACGGCGAAGAACTGCCGTTCGACGCGGTGGTGTTCGGCACCGGCTTTGCCAGCCAGGCCTTCCATGGCGATCTGGCGGTGCTGGGCGCCGCGGGCGCCAACCTGTCGCAGACCTGGGCAGAGGGCGCGGCCGCCTATCTGGGCATGGCCGTGCCGGATTTCCCGAACATGTTCCTGATCTACGGGCCCAATACCAACCTGAATCACAACTCGATCATCACCATGCTGGAAATCCAGCAGCGCTACATCGTCGAGGCGTTAAGGGCAGGGCAGGAGCAGGGCGCGGCGCTGAGCGTCAAGCCGCTGGTGTATGCCCGCTACAACGAGCGCTTGCAGGCGGACATGACCACGTCGGCGTTTTCCGCCAGCTGCTCCAGCTGGTACAAGAACGCGGCGGGCAAGGTCATCAACAACTGGTCCGGGACCGCGGATCAGTACCAGGCGGCCGTGCGCTGGAACGCGGAGGACTATCTGTGGCTGCGCGCGGAGACGGCGCGATGAGCGAACGGCGCAAGCAGGACGTCGAGCGCGTCCCGCTATCCTCGATCGCCCCGGATGCGCGGGACCTGATCCAGGCCTATCGGGAAAGCGGCGAGATTTCTTTTCAGGACGTGCCCTTGGCCACCGCGCGGGAGAACTACCTGCGCGGCTGCGAGGCCAATGGCCTGCCGCGCGCCGATTGCGCCGTCGTCCGCGATCATGAGGTGCCGGTTCCAGGCGCGACCCTGCGCGTGCGTGAGTATCGCCGCGACGCATCGGGCAAGCCGCCGGCAGTGCTGTTCATGCACGGCGGAGGCTGGGTGATCGGCAACCTGGACACGCACGATGCCATCTGCCGGACGCTGGCCAGGGAAAGCGGAGCCGCGGTGTACGCCGTCGACTATCGCCTGGCGCCCGAGCATCCGTTTCCAACACCGCTGGACGATTGCGCCGCCGCGTTGCGCTGGCTGGTCGATCATGCCGCGAGCCTGGACGTGGATGTTTCGCGGCTGGGCCTGGCGGGCGACAGCGCCGGCGGCAACCTGGCCGCGGTCCTGGCGAACACGCAGGTTCTGTTGCCTCGGGCTTGCATCGTGCGGGCGCAGGTGCTGTTCTATCCCGTGACCGATCTGCGTGGCGAGACGGCTTCGTACCAACGCATCGTGGCCGGATTCCCACTGACCGCCAACTCGATGCACTGGTTCCGCGACCACTACCTGCGACCGGGTACTTCCTTGGACGACGCGCGTTTTCCCTCGCTTTTTTCTCCGCTTCTTTCTCCACTCCTGGCGCCGCGCCCGTCCAACGCTTCCCTGTTCCTGCTGAGTTGCGGGCTGGATCCCCTGGCGGACGAGGGCGTGGCCTACGCCGCGCGAGCCATCGCGGCCGGCGCGCGTGTCGAACATCATCACCTGCCAGCGCACGCGCATGGCATCATCACGTCGGCGGGCCGTATCGATACCGGGCGCGTCATGCTGATCCGGGCCGCCGCGTTCCTGCGTGAAACCTTGCTGAACAACTCCTGATGCAACGTCCTATGAACGCTTTCCAATTCCAGACTGTCCCAACCATCATTTCGGAATTCGGCGCGGCGCGCCAGCTCGGCGCCTTGCTGCGCAAGCAGTATCCGGCGCAGGTCCGGCTGTGCCTCGTCACCGATGGCTTCCTGCACAAGAGCGGCCTCCTGGCGCCGGCCCTGGCCGACCTGGCCAGGCATGGCTGGCAGGTGACCGTGATCGACGATGTGGTCGCCGATCCTCCGGAATCCGTCGTGCTGGAAGCCGCCGAGCGCGCCCGCCAGGCAGACGCGGAGGTGGTGCTGGGCCTGGGCGGCGGCTCGTCCATGGACGTGGCGAAACTGCTGGCCGTGCTGCTGGCGGGCCAGCAGCCCTTGGCGGACATGTATGGCGTAGGGAAAGTGTCCGGCCAGCGACTGCCCTTGGTGCAGATGCCGACGACCGCCGGCACCGGTTCGGAAGTGACGGCGGTATCCATCGTGACGACCGGGGAAACCACCAAGATGGGCGTGGTCGCGCCGCAGTTGTACGCCGATCTGGCGATTCTGGATGCGGAACTGACCCTGGGACTGCCCAGCGCCGCCACGGCCTATACCGGCATCGACGCCATGGTGCATGCCATCGAGGCCTACACCTCGGCGCATCTGAAGAACCCGGTGTCGGACACGCTGGCCATCAAGGCGCTGGAGCTGTTGTCCCGCAATATCCTGACCGCGTGCCGGGACGGCGGCAATAAGGAAGCGCGCAGCGCCATGCTGCTGGGCGCGATGTTCGCCGGGCAGGCCTTCGCCAATTCCCCGGTCGCGGCCGTGCATGCGCTGGCATATCCCATCGGCGGTATTTTCCATGTGCCGCACGGGCTGTCGAACGCGCTGGTGCTGGCGCCAGTGCTGAAATTCAACGCGCCAGCCGCCAGCAGGCGCTATGCCGAGATCGCCGGGGTGGTGGTACCGGGCGCGACGGGCAGCGACGAGGCCAGGACGGCTGCCTTGGTCGGCTATTTTGAACAGCTGGCGGTCGACACGGGGATTCCGCGCAGCCTGGGCGAGGTTGGCGTCAAACGGGGAGATCTGGCACGGATGGCCAGCGACGCCATGCGGCAGACGCGATTGCTGGTGAACAATCCTCGGGAAGTCACTGAGGCTGACGCGCTGGCGATCTATGAGGCGGCGTTCTAGCGGGTTGCCGATAACGAGGGATGAGAGCCTGGATTTCGCGGAGGCTGTCGGGCGGTTGATCCTTGTGAGTCGAGGATTCAGATGGCGAATCCGTGGGGAGATGGGAACCGCACCGGGAACGTCGGCCGCAAGCGAAGAACGCCGACGGGAGCTCATCTCTCGCCTGGGGTCGTATTACGCATAATGTGTATTATGTAAAGTAAAAATTATGCGAATTTCGGGCGGCTTCACCCTGCAGCCGCGCTTTGCCGGCTTAGGTCCCCGTGTTCCCCGCCGTGCTGGCGCCGCTTCAATCCGCTTTATTCACGCTTCCCAGCTTGTCCGTCCGTCTTTGATGGCGTCCGCCTTCGAATGGCGTATCCAGGAATGCCCGGACGCAATCGCGCGCGACCTCAAGCCCGACGATCCTGCTGCCCAGCGCCAACACGTTCGCGTCGTTGTGCTGGCGGCTCAGGCGCGCCATGGTGGCGTCCGTACACAAGGCCGCCCGCACCGCCGGATACCGGTTGGCGGCAATGGAGATACCGATGCCGGATCCGCAGATGATGATGCCCTGCGTGGTTCTTCGCCTGGTGATCGCCTCGCCCATGGCAAAGCCGAAATCGGGATAGTCCACCGACGTTTCGCCATCCGTGCCCAGATCCAGCCATTCGATGTCGCCAAATGCGCTCTTGAGCTGTTCCTTCAGTTCGTATCCGGCGTGGTCGGACGCAATGGCGATCTGCATGACTGGTCTCGCTGGTTCAGTGGTGTCTTCTGGAGCGTGGATTGTATTGTGGCGTGCCCGTTCCAGCCGGCTCGCCGCTGGTACATCCCAGGCTTCGATCCCATGCCGGCCACATGGCCTTCCTGATCATATCCCCCCGGGGGGGATATGATGCCGCATGGAAAAAACCAATCCCCACCACCATCACGATGCTGTCGCCAAGCGACTCAAGCGGGCGCAAGGCCATCTGGGCAGCATCCTGCAGATGATGGAAGCGCATCGTCCCTGCCTGGATCTGGCCCAGCAGCTGCACGCCGTCGAAAAGGCAATCTCGCAGGCCAAGAAGATCCTGATCCAGGACCATATCGATCATTGCCTGCAAGACGCCGTGGGCGATCTGGACGCGGACAAGCAGCGCACCATCGACGAATTCAAAGAGATCACCAAGTACCTCTAGGGGCCATGTCTCCCATGTTGTCGTTTGCCGAGCTGCTTGCCCGGGGCGCGTCGCACGCCTGGCTGTTCATTCCCAGCGCCATCCTGCTGGGCGCCCTGCACGGCCTCGAGCCTGGCCACTCCAAGACGATGATGGCCGCCTTCATCGTCGCGATCCGGGGAACGGTGTGGCAGGCCGTGCTGCTCGGCGTCACCGCGACCATCTCGCACACGCTGATCGTGTGGGGCATCGGCCTGGGCGGCATGTATCTATGGCAAGGCGTGGCGGCAGAGGAACTGGAGCCCTACTTCCAGCTGGCCTCGGGCGTGGTCATCGTGCTGATCGCGGCCTGGATGTTCTGGCGAACCTGGCGGGAACAGCATGGCGAGGCGCACGACCACTCCCATCACAATCATGAGCACGACGGGCACACCCACGGTCTGGAGCGACACCAGGCCGACACCGGGCATGGCCGCGTCCACAGCCATGACGTCGCGTTCCTGGAGCCAGACAGCCACCAGCACGATCACATTCACGAAGCGTTGCGCGGATTGGATGTCGCGGGTGAGCGATATCAGGACGCCCACCAGCTGGCGCATGCCACCGACATCCGTCGGCGATTCGCGAACCGGAATGTGACCAACTGGCAGATCGCCCTGTTTGGACTGACGGGAGGTCTTGTTCCCTGCCCTGCGGCCATCACCGTGTTGCTCCTGTGTTTGCAGTTAAAGGAGTTCACCTTGGGGGCTGTGCTGGTGTTGTGCTTCTCGATCGGGCTGGCCATTACCCTGGTTACTGTTGGGGCAGTTGCGGCGCTTGGCGTGCGGCACGTTACCCAGCGTGCTCCTCCCTGGTTCAGCGCAATTGCTCGGCGGGCTCCCTACCTGTCCAGTGTGCTGATCTTCGCAGTCGGCATTTACGTTGGCACCCATGGATGGCTTGGACTGCCTTCCGCTTAGCGTCGGAAGGCAGGGCCAGCACCGCTCCGCTAGTTGCCGCTTCACGCGACTATTGGGCATGCGCTTTCATAGCTCTGCCTATGGCTTGGTTTGACTCGCGGCTCTGGTTCCAGCGGTACAGCACCCGCTCGCCCGCGTTGCGGAAGGATCCCGCCTGGAGGCTCCATGATTTCCGTGCCATCCAGCAATAAAGTGGACCGCCTGCACGCCTATTGGCTGACTTTTGTCAGGGAAAATGGGCGGGCCCTGGAAGTCAATGCTCGCTTCCTGGGTATTGCGGTTCGACACAGTGGTTTCGGCTAGTCTTGGGCCTGCGCGCGTGACCTGACTCCGCACTCAGCGACAGATTCAGCCCTGGCTTGCCGCGAGCCGGGCCGCCGGTCAGGCTCCCATTCCATGATATTCCCGCAACAGCCCCATCCCGGCTCCCCCCAGGAAGTTGCTTGCGTATTCGCCCGCTCCGGAGGTGCCGCACTCCCCTTTTCCCTGAAGTGCCCATAACTACAACAATATGATCCCTTGAACCGTGAGGTCTTATACCCATGAGAAAGTTTCTCAAGATCCTGGGCAGCCTGGTCGTGACGGTGGTGATTGCAGTCGCCCTGTTCCTGTACTGGCCGCTGCACCAACGTTCGGTCCCGGCTCCGGACAACGACAAGCCCCTCGACGCCGTGCTTGTCGGCGGCGGCATCATGAGCGTGACCCTCGCCACCTACCTGCAGGAATTGCAGCCGGACTGGCGCGTCGAGCTCTTCGAACGCCTGGACGGCGTGGCGCTGGAAAGCTCCAATGGCTGGAACAATGCGGGCACCGGCCACTCGGGCTTCGCCGAGCTGAACTACACCCCCGAGATGCCTGACGGTTCCGTCGACATCAAGCGGGCCATCAACATTGCCGAACAGTTCGAGATTTCACGCCAGTTCTGGGCGCACCAGGTCAAGGCTGGCCGCCTGGGCCAGCCGTCGGACTTCATCAACCCCACCGGCCACATGAGCTTCGTCTGGGGCGATGACCGCATCGAGTATCTGCGCAAGCGTCGCGATGCCCTGGTCAAGAGCCCGCTGTTCTACGGCATGGAATATTCCACCGACCCGGCGCAGATCCGCCAGTGGGCGCCCTTGCTGATGGAGGGCCGCGATGCCGGCCAGAAGGTTGCCGCGACCTACATGCCGCTGGGTACCGATGTGAATTTCGGCGTCATCACCAACCAGCTGACCCAGGGCCTGCAACGCAACCCCAACTTCAAGCTGCAATTGCGGCACGAGGTCACCGCGCTGCGCCAGAACGGCGACAAGACCTGGAACGTCACGGTCAAGGACCTGAAGACCAATCAGGAGCGCACGGTCAAGTCGCGCTTCGTCTTTATCGGCGCCGGCGGCGCGTCGCTCAAGGTATTGCAGCTGTCCGGCATTCCCGAGTCGAAGAACTACGCCGGCTTCCCGGTGGGCGGCCAGTTCCTGGCCTTCGATGCGCCGGCCGTTGCCGGCCGCCACGCGGTCAAGGCCTACGGCATGGCCGATACCGATTCGCCGCCGATGTCGGTGCCTCACCTGGATGCGCGCAAGCTCGACGGCAAGCCGGTGGTGCTGTTCGGTCCGTTCGCGCTGGCCACGACCAAGTTCCTCAAGCAGGGCTCGACCTTCGATCTGTTCTCGTCGGTGACCCACAACAACGTCGCCAGCATGGTGGACGTGGGCATGGAGAACCTCGATCTGGTCAAGTATCTGGTGGACCAGGCGCAACTGACCGACGCGGACCGTCACGCCCAACTGCTCAAGTATTACCCACAGGCCAAGCGCGAGGACTGGCGCCTGGTGACGGCGGGTGAGCGTGTGCAGGTCATCAAGCGCGATCCGGAGAAAGGCGCGATCCTGCAGTTCGGCACCGAAGTCGTGACCGACAAGGACAACACCATTGCCGCGCTGCTGGGGGCCTCGCCCGGAGCCTCGACCTCGCCTCCCATCATGTTGAACCTGTTGGCCAAGGCCTTTCCACAGCAGATGGAAGCGGGTTGGAAGGCGCGCCTCAAGGAGATCATTCCGTCGTATGGCCAGAAGCTCAACGACAGTCCGGCGCTGACCAACCAGATCCGCGGCATGACGAGCCGGGTGCTGCAGCTGCCGTATGTGGAAGTGCCGGTGCCGGGCGCCACGCCCGCCTCGGCGCCGGTCGCGCCAGCCGGAGGAGCACCGGCGACGCCGGCCCCCGGCCGCAATGCCAACACCGAGATGCAGGCGCTGTAACGGCCTGCTCAGCCCTCCCTCGCGGGAGGGCTTTTGCTTGTTGCAGGCGGCTTTCCCGCCGCCCTGGCCTGGCCCCGGGCGGCGCGCGGTCGCTCCGGGCGCCCTGCCCTTACGTCGCCAGCAGCTTGATCGCCGCCAGGATGCTGACCGCCCAGGTGGTCATGCGCACGACGCCATCGCCCAGCCGGCTGACCGCCTTCGCGCCCAGCGTGCCGCCCAGCGCACAGCCCAGCGCCAGCGGCAGCGCCGTCGGCCACGGCACCACGCCGCGCCAGATGAACACGGCCACGGAAGCGGTCGAGATGACCAGGCTCAGCCGCGTGCCGAGCGCGGCGGCGGTGGACGGCGTGTGGCCGTGCAGCGCCACCAGCGTCAGGATCAGGAAGACGCCATAGCCGGCGCCGAAGAACCCGGAATACACCGCCAGCACCAGCACCAGCACGAAACCGGCAAGCCGCTGCATGGCGCTGGGCGAGACGTTGACCGTCTTCGGGCGGCGTCCGGCCCAGAACGTGCCGACGATGGACGCAACCAGCAGGAACAGCACCACGCTGCGCAGCCGCATCGGGTCGATGATGGTCAGGAGCTGCGCGCCCAGCACGGAACCGAGCAGGCACATGGGCCACAGCCATCCGGGCACCGGCACGGCGGTCTCCGGCAGTTTCTTCGCATGGGCCAGCGAGCCCGTCAGGAAGGCGGCCCACAGCGCCACCTTCACCGCGATGACGCTGTCATCGGCGGCAATGCCGACCAGCATCAGCAGCGGCACGCCCAGCGTCACCCCTCCTCCCGCCGTCACCGCCACCACGCCGCAGGGCAAGCCCAGCGCGAACATCAACAACATGGCCTGCATCGACATGTCCACCATGACCTCCAATTATTGTGTGAGGCAGTATGGCGCCGTATAGCAATACAATCCACTCATTGTATTGATCACATCGGACCCGGCTGCGCGCGACATGAACCTCTATGAACGATTGACGGCGGAACTGGCGGCGGCCATCCGCGGCGGCGAACTCGCTGGCGGCAGCGCCCTGCCGCCGGTGCGGGATTTCGCCAGGCTGCGCGGCATCGGTCCCAGCACCGCAGCGCGGGTCTACGCCAGCCTGCGGCAACAGGGGCTGGTCATCGGCGAAGTCGGGCGTGGCACCTTCGTGCGCGAGCGGCCGATGGATGCCGGCCCGCTGTCGGCGGCGGCCAGGTACGCGTCATTGGGCCGCAGTGCCGTAGCGCTGGAGGCGCAGGACCTGCGCGCCGCGCTCAAGGCAGTTGCCGCCCAGCCCGACCTGGCGCAGCTGACCGGACAGGCCAGCCCGCTGGGCAGGACGTCGATCCAGCGGGCCCTGGCCGCGCATTTCGCCGGAATGGGGCTGGATGTGCCGCCGGAGCGGATCTGCGTCGCGCACGGCGGACAGGCGGCATTGCGGCTGGCGGCGCTGGCGATCGCGCAGCGCGGGCAGCGGGTGGCGGCCGACGCCATCACCTATCCCGGCTGGAAGCTCGTCGCCGGCCAGCTCGGCCTGGACCTGGAACCGATCGCCTTCGACGGCGACGGTCCCTTGCCGGACGAGCTGGAGCGGTTACTGCGCCGCAGGCGGATCAAGGCGCTGTACTGCATGCCCGTGGCGCATCTGCCCATGGGCTGGGTCATGCCGCCGCAGCGCTGCCGCGCCATCGCCGAGCTGGCCCGCAAGCATGATTTCGCGCTGATCGAAGACCTGACCTACCGGCATCTGGCGCCCAGGGCCTCCTCCGGCCTGTACCGGCTGGCGCCCGAACGGACCTGGCTGGTCGGCAGCATGTCCGGCCTGCTGGGCGACGGGCTGCGCTTTGGCTACCTGGTCGCGCCCGACCCGAACCGGCGAGTCCTGGAGGGCCTGGCCATGTCATGGGGGCTGGCTTGCGCGCCCCTGCTCATCGAGCTGGCGCGGCACTGGCTGGAGGACGGCACTGTCGGCGCGATCCAGGCGCGGCAGGCGGAACATGCGCGCGCATTGTGGCAGGCCGTCGCCCGCACGGAGCTGAAGACACTGGGGTCGCCGTCAACGGCGGGCTGGGGCTTGTGGCTGCCGGCCGGCCGGGGCCGGCGCGCGGAGGAGCTGGTGTCGCGCCTGCGCCAGGCGGGCGTGGACGCCATCGGCAGCGAGCCGTTCAGCATCGCGGCCGCCCGCCCCAATGCCCTGCTGGTCCGGCTGCGGCTGCTGGCCGGAGAAGACGTCGCGCCATTGGCACGGACGATCCTGGATGCCTGGGCCTGAATCCAGCGCACAGGCATGTCCGCGCGCGGGCCGTGCCGCCAGGCAGGCGTAGCGGCCGGACCACGCCCGGGAAGAATCAGTCCCAGCAGACCGTATAGACCTGGAACCCCTCCCCCGCTTCCGGCGCGGCGGCATGCTTGCCGTAGGGCCAGCCGGTGACGAGGCCGTCGGCCTCCAGGCCTTCCAGCCACTGCTCGGCGTCCGCCTGCGATGCGGACGAGATCACGTGGATGTTCTCGGCGGCTGGCCAGTCGTCGCATTCCAGCGCCATGCCCCAATCCTGGTGCAGGCCCACGTAGACGCCTTGCACGTCGGGACGCCGGGCGATGGCCTGGAAATGGGCATGGATCTCGCGCAGGGTCGGACGTCCGTAGCCCCATTGGTTGGGCGCGATGGAGTCCTCCTGTTCGTTGCCGTCGAAATACTCGTCCAGCGTGACGACCGGCAAATGGTCTTCGTCCAGCGCGTCCAGCGCTTCGAGCTTGTCCAGCAGGGTCTTGCGCGCGTCCATCTGTACTCCTGTGCGCGGTTGAAAAACAGTGCGCGTCCGGCCGGCCGGCGCGCCGACGGCCGGTTTCCGCTTCAGCGCAGTGCGTAGCCGCCGTCGACGAAGAACGTCGTGCCGGTCGTGTAGCGGTTGGAAAGCAGCATCCAGGCGGCGTTGGCCACGTCGTCCACCTGGCCCACGGCCTGCAGCAGCGTGCTGGCGCGGTACTGGGCAAAGGCGGCCTCGCGCAGCTCGGCGGGGCGCGCCTGCCACAGGTCGCTGTCGATGGTGCCGGGCGCGATCGCGTTGACGCGGCGCGGCGCCAGTTCCGTGGCCAGCCCCCTGGCCAATCCCTCGATGGCCGCGTTGGCCGCGGCGTAGGCGGCGCCGCCCTTGATGGGACGCGCGCTGGCCGCGCCCGACATCAGCAGGACCGAGGCATCCGGCGCCAGCCTGGGCAGGGCCGCGTGCACGGCCCAGTACTGCGGCCAGAACTTGCCCTCGAACGGGCTGCGCGCCTGTTCCTCGGTCGCCTGGGCGAAGGGGGTGACGGTGTAGTTCGTGCCCGGCGTGAACAGCATGTCGACCACGGGCAGGTCTTCAAAGAACGACGCCAGCGAGGCGCTGGAGAAGGCGTCGACCTGCTTGGCGATGGCATTCTGCGGCAGGGTCTTCAGGGCCTCGTCCAGGCGCTGGCGGTCGCGGCCGCCGATGATGACCTGGGCGCCCTGCGCGGCGGCCACTTGCGCGGTGCGCAGGCCGATGCCCGAGCTGCCGCCGATGACGACGAGTGTCTTGCTGTCCGACATCATGATTTCCATGGAAGTTGAAAGCGATGGGAGAAACGCGGCGAGGCGGCAAGGGCCGCTTCCTGGTCCTTGCCGCCTCGTGCCTGTCTGCATTCGGATGACAGGGCGATTGTGCCATGGCCGCGCGCGGGCTTCGTCCACGGCGGCCCTGCCCTGTCGCCTCAGCGATGGATGCGCACCAGGCTGAGACAGCAGGACGCCATCGCGATCGCGCCGGCGATCCACAGCGCGGTCTGCATCTGTCCGACCTTGCCGCTCGCGAACAGCTGGCTGGCCACGCCGGACAGCACCACCGCCACCACCGCCGCGCCCAGCGACTGGCCCAGGGTGCGGGCCGTGGCCAGCACGCCCGAGGCGGCGCCGCTGCGCGCGCGCGCCACGTTGCTGAGCATCTCCTTGTTGTTGGGCGCCTGGAAAAATCCGAAGCCCAGTCCGCACAGGCCCAGGCGCCACAGGATGTCGGTGACGTCGTGCGCGTGGTCCATGGACGCGATCAGGAACAGCCCCAGCGCGAAGATGCCGACGCCGATGGTGGACAGCAGGGTCGCGTTGATCTTGTCGGACAGCCGGCCGGACAGCGGCGCGGCCACGGTCACCACCACCGGCCACGGCGTGAACAGCAGGGCCGACTGGATGGCGCTGTATCCATAGACGGACTGGAACAGGAACGGCAGGGCCACGAAGGAAATGCCCTGTGCCGAGAACGCGGCCAGCGAGGCCGCGGCGGCGAAGGAAAAGCGCTTGGACGCGAAGATGTCCAGCGGCAGCAAGGGCGCGTCCAGGCGGCGCTGCCGGCGCAGGAACACGGTGGCCAGCACGGCGCCGCAGGCCAGCAAGGTCCAGACGATGCCGTTGTCCCAGCGGCCGGCCTGGTCGATGGCGATCACCACGAAGCCGATGGCCAGCACGGAAAAGCCGATGCTGGACAGGTCGAGCCGCGCGCCGCTGCCCTCGTCCGCCGGCAGGTTGCGCAGGCCCAGGTACAGCGCCGCGACGCCGAACGGCACGTTGATCAGGAACAGCCAGGGCCAGCCCAGCGTCGACACGATGATGCCGCCCAGCGTGGGCCCGGCGACCGTGCCCAGCGCCACGATCAGCGCGTTGATGCCCAGGATCGAGCCCAGCAGCTCGGGCGGATAGATCTTGCGGTACATGCCGATGCCGATGCTGACCATGGCGGCGTAGCTGAAGCCCTGCAGGCTGCGGAATGCGACCAGGGTCCAGAGGTCGTTGGCCACGGCGCAGCCGATCGAGGTCAGGGTGAAGACGGCCAGCCCGATGCAATAGACCCGGCGGTAGCTGAAGACCGCGCCGACCGCCGCGAAGGTGATCATGGTGGCCGCGCTGGCCACGTGATAGGCGTTCACCACCCAGATGATGGCGGCCGGCGTGGCGTCCAGTTCCTTGGCGATGGTCGGCAGGGCCACATTGACGATCGACGTGTCCAGGGCCCCCATGAAGATGCCGATCAGAATCGCCATTGCGGCAAAGTACCTTGCCGGTATCGGGATGCCCGACGGCTCCGCGTTGATAGCCAATGTGTCCGACATGCCTGTTCTCCTGTTTAGCTGAGGGTTGCGTCCTGGGACGCGTGGCGCTGGTCGCTGATGCGGATCCGGATCAGGTGGCGCGCGTGGTCGTTGAACTCCGTCCTGCCGTGCAAGCCTTCATGGTTGTTGGTCAGCAGGATGTCGTCCGCGTCCAGCCGGCAAGTGGTGGTGAATTCCTGGTTGCCGATGACGTTCTCCAGGATGTAGAGCGCCAGCCGGTTCTCGGCGGTGTCGTACTCGGGATGGGCTTTCAGGCCGGCTTCGAGCGTGTCCTTGCGGTAGCGGATCAGCGGCTTGTCGGCAAAGATGGGCGCGAAGGTGGCTTCGGCCACGTCCTGCCGGCGTTCCTTGGTGTACGACGTGGGGATGCGGAACGGCAGCTTGGTCCTGGACAGGTGCTGGAACGCCCAGTCGCCCTGGCTGCCGTTCTTGAGCGAGTCCACGATGTGATGGCCGTCGCGGATCAGCGATACGCCGCCGTCGTCGGCCGGCCGCACCACATAGAGCAGCGTGTACCTCTCGGGATTCGGGAAGTACTGGGTGTCCGTATGCAGCTTGGCCTCATAGGCGTTTTCCGAGAAGGTGGAAACCTGGCCGGCGGGCAGCTCGCGCTTCTTGATGTCCCAGATGATCTGGCGATTGACCCTGTCGGTCGGCGTGGGCCAGCCCAGCGCCAGGCATAGCAGGAACAGGATGCGGCGCTGCTGGTCCAGGTCCAGGCCGGCCAGGCCGCTTTTTTTCAGGATCAGCGCCGAATAGCGCGTCTCAAGCAGATCCTTGATCGTTTCCGAAGCGCTGGCGATGCCTGGGAAGGTGCGCAGCACGTCCGCCCGGAGGTGGGAAAGATCGATCTCGTCCGACAGTTTTTCCGGCGTGCGCGCGACGTCGCCGTAATGGCTGGCCAGGACGTCCAGCGTGGATTTCTCGGCGTCCGTCAGCCAACCCGCTTTGAACTCAAACTCACCAATTCGATACCCCGCGTCTTTGACAAAAGCAAGCATGGTTAATCCCTCGAAAGTGCTGGTTGAGTGCCCATCCCGCAGGATGAGTAAAGGTCTCCTCCAATCCGGACGCTCGCGGCGCCTTTGTCGGATTTCACGCAACATCAATAACGCTTTCGTGCGAATGCAACTGCCCGGGTCATCCAATCATGGTGTGGACGGGTGTTTCTCCTTTGATTTGGGGGCCATCAACGCAATGCGCCGGCCAGAAGTGAATCCTGTGCCGCGGGTTTCATTCCTGATGCGTGCCGCGCCGGTTCGCCGGGGCGCCATGTGATCCATGTCAAGCTTGCCGGCCTGCATTGATTCTAGATTGAATGCTGCAATGCAGTAAACATATTTACGACATTTTAGAAATGAATAAATCCCATAAATATCAATGACTTGAATTTATGAAATGATGTTTTAGTAATTATTTTCTGTTTAATTCATTGTTTAAAATGATGCATGGCAAAATTGCATTTCATATTGCGGTTTTGCTTTTTGCATTGCCCAAGGCCGCCGCCTGGTGTTTCCGTCGTTCGCCCAGGCCTGCGCCGGTATGGCGCTTGAAGTACTTGCCCAGATAGGACGCGTCGGCGAAGTGCAGCGCATCGGCGATCTGCTGGATGGAGCGCCCGGGTTGGGCCAGCTGCTTCTTGATCTCCAGCACCACTTGGCGGTCGATCAGCGTCTTGGGGGCGTCGTTGAAGTACTTCCGGCTCAGTTGCGCCAGGTAATAGGGCGTGATGTGCAACAGGTCGGCATAGAACCCGACCTCTCGCTGGCGCCGGCAGTGCTTGCCTATCAATTCCCAGAACCGCCAGCAGATGGCCTCGGGCCGGCTGAAATCGTTGCTTGCCTCGGCCTGCAGTGCATCCGTCCGTTCGCAGATCCACAGGAACAGGTTCTGGAAATGATTGACCAGCATGGCCCGTCGATGGCTGGCGCATTGCTGGCCAAGCATGGCGGCCAGCGCCTGCCAGGCGGCCATGAATGCCGCCCCGCCCTGCTCCGCGGTGAAGAACGGGTTGCGGCTCAGGTAGCGGAACAAGCGGTTGGGTAAACCGGACGCGACCTCTGCGGCGATGGCGCGCTTCATCAGGTAGGCGGCGCAGGCGAACCCGTCCGTGCTGCTCTTTAGCCGCGCGATGGAATCCTCGGCCAGCACCAGGAAATCGCCCGGCGCCATCCGGTACGACTGGAAATTCACTTCCCATTCGGCGCTGCCCTGGCGGCAGACCAGCACGGTCACATAGGCCAGCGGCACGGGGCGGCCGAGCGGCGCGTCGAATTGGCAGTCGCCCATGTACACATCATCGGCGCCGTCAGCCAAAGCCTGGTAGCAAGTTTCCATTTAGGCTGTTTTTTGCTGGAAGATTCTTCAATTTCCAGCCACTAGTTTTCAAATTTACCGATTCTACCCAGATCACTGCCTTACCCTCGCGCTTGTCCGTTTCTACAATTCGGCCTGTTTCATCGGTGGAATCCAGAGAGGAATCATGCTGCACACCCCACGCCTGATCATGCGCCCCTGGCGCGACAGCGACGCGCCCAGCCTGTATCGCTACGCGAGCGATGACCGCGTCGGTCCCATCGCAGGGTGGCCAGTGCACGACAGCCCGGCCTATAGCCTGGAGGTGATCCAGACCGTGTTCGCGCGCCCGGAGGTCTATGCCGTGGCGCGCAAGGAAGACGACATGGCGATCGGCATGGCTGGCCTGCTGATCGGCCAGGACAGCAATTTCGAGATCGCCGACGACGAGGCCGAGGTGGCCTATTGGATCGGCGTGCCCTATTGGGGCCAGGGGCTGATACCGGAAGCCGTCGGCGAACTGATGCGCCATGCCTTCGAAGACCTGCGCATGCGGGCCTTGTGGTGCGGCTATTTCGCCGACAACCTGCAGTCGGCCAAGGCCCAGGCCAAGTGCGGGTTCAGGCATCAGCACACCGAGGAAAACAAGTTCAACCCGTTCTTGAACGACTATCGCACCGAGCACATCAGCCGCATCGGCAAGGAAGAATGGCAGGTGCTGCGGGGATAGGGGCGGCGCTGGTGAAGCAGCCCTCGCTGGCCAGATCCGTCTTGATCCATTCGATGAACGCGCGCGTGCGGGCCGGCAGCAGCTTTGCGTGCGGATAGATGACGCTGACCGGCCGGGGCGGCAGTTCGTAGTCGGCCAGCACGGTGGTCAGGCGGCCTTGCGCCACGTGCGGCGCCACCTGGTAGGACAGGAACATGCCAAAGCCCAGGCCGTCCAGGCAGGCGCCCAGCGCCGGGGCGACATGGTTGAACTCCAGGTTGCCGGCCACCGGCAAGGTGAACATGCGGCCATTGTTCTGGAAGGCCCACCAGGAATGGCCGGCGCCGGAGAAGTCGATGCAGTTGGCCTGCAGCAGGTCCTTGGGATGCGTCG
Organism: Achromobacter sp. 1011811831; assembly: GCF_059760905.1. Lineage (NCBI taxonomy): Bacteria > Pseudomonadati > Pseudomonadota > Betaproteobacteria > Burkholderiales > Alcaligenaceae > Achromobacter > Achromobacter sp. 1011811831. The sequence continues at coordinate 7,272 of NZ_JCBANG010000060.1, read as the reverse complement.
GCTCGCCCTGGGCCGACAGGTAGGCGGGCGCGGCCACCACCATGCGCCGCACCTGCCCGACCTGGTGCGCGACGAGCGAGGAATCGTTGAGCCGGCCGATGCGCACGCCCAGGTCTATGCCCTCTTCCAGCAGATTCACCTGGCGGTCCGCCAGCATCAGGCTGCAGCGCACCTTGTGGTGTTGCCGGACAAAGCGATTCAGCGACGGCGCCACGTGCATCTGGCCGAACAGTACCGGCGCCGTGATCGTCAGCTGGCCGGCGAGTTCGCCCGTGTCTTCGCGCAGCGCCGATTCGGCCTCTTCCAGGGTCGCCAGCACGTGGCGGCAGCTGTCCAGGTAGCACAGGCCTTCATTGGTGAGCGCGATGCGCCGGGTGCTGCGGTTGAACAGCCGCACGCCCAGGTCGGCTTCCAGCGCCGCCAGCGTACGCACCACTGTCGGCAAGGATGCGCCCAATACCTGCGAGGCGGCGGTCAGGCTGCCCTGCTCCGCGATACATACGAATGCCGCCATGCTTTTCAGCTTGTCCATCAAAAATTACTCCAAGTTCCGCAAGAGTGAAATTCGTGACGCACCATTTATTCCAGGTGATCATGGCTGCATACTCCGTTTAGTTATTTTTTGTCACTGAAGGGATTATCAATGATTTCTCCGCTCCGGGCGTCTGATTATTCGCAGCATTTTCGGATCGGGCATGGCCGGCGTCCGCCGGTCGTCTGAATATCCCCTCTTCCTGTTTCAGGCGCGCTTTCCCCGAGAAAGCGCGCCGGATATGCCACGCACGCGCTGGATGCGCATGCCGGCAGGCGTTTTGCTGTTTTACGGCCCGGGGCGCAAGGTTTTCCGGCGCGCCCGCGACGGGCCGGCTTCGTCAGAAAGATAACCATGTCATGCGAAGGAGACAAAATGCTGGATACCGCAAATCCGGTCAGGACCGACACGCACGCCCAACGCAAGGCGACTGTCGACCGCCTCACGGCCCTGTCCATCCGGAACAAGACCAATCCGTTCCTGGACATCGACTGGCCCGAGTCGCTGCCCGAGGACGTCATGTGGATGCCGCAAGAGCTGATGACGGTGCATGGCACCCAGGCAGGCGCAACGCTGACGCCCGAGCAGCTGCTCAGGCTCAGCAAATGGGAAAGCATCTGGTTCTACAGCTTCAACGTCCACGGCGAACGGCATCTGCTGCGCGATGTGCTGAACTGCATGCACAGCCCCGGCTATGAGGACGTATCCGACTACATGCACCATTTCGTATGCGAGGAAAACAACCATAGCTGGTTCTTTTCCAATTTCTGCACCCGTTACGGCGGCAAGGTCTATGTCGACAAGCGCTCGCAATTCCAGGCGCAGCCATTAAAGCCCGCCGCCAATGCCTTCCTGATATTCGCCAGGATCCTGATCCTGGAGGAAATGCTCGATTACTACAACGTCATTATCGCGGCCGACGAGGCCGTGCCCGCGGTAATACGCGAACTCAATGCCCTGCACCATTATGAAGAGGCGCGCCATATGGCCTTTGGCCGCGCCATCGTGGCGGATCTGTTCGACAAGGCGCGCAAGAATTGCGCGGATGAGGATATCGACGCATGCCGCGCCTATCTGGATCGCTATATCGGCTGGTGCCTGGACTCGCTGTATTACCCGGCCATGTACCGGGACGCGGGCATCGCCGACGCTTATCAATTTCGCAATGCCGTCATGGCCGATCCGGGCCGGCAATCCCACCACGAGGCCATGACGGCCAAGGTAAGGAAATTCTTCGCAAAGATAGGGGCAGCCTGAAATGAATAATCAAAACCCGGCCCTGGCCGCACTGACGCAGAAAATCAAGCGCTTCGTCGCGGAGCGCAATCCGGAACTGGGCGACGTCCATATCGACGACACGGTGGACCTGATCGAAAGCCGCATCGTCGATTCCCTGATGTTCGTGGAGTTCCTGCTGTTCCTGGAGGACCACTTCGGCTGCGAGATCCTGCTCGACTCCGGCGATGTCGGCGCCTTCCGCACGGTTCGCGGCATCTACGACAATTTCAACCAGAAAGCGGGGGTGGTGAATGTGTGATTCCGGCAAGCACTGGGCTACCCACGAAGGGCTGGCCACGCTCGATCCGCTGGCGGTCCGGCTGAAGGACCTGCTGGACGCCAGCTTCCTGAACATCGCGGCCTCGCTGCAGGCCGAGCGCATGCAGTTCCCGCCGCTGCTGAAGGTGGCCGACGTGGATGCGCTGGACTACTTCAAGAACTTCCCGCAGCTGCCGCTGCTGGTGTCCGCGACTGAAGCCCAGGCCATGAACGACAGGCGCGGCGCCAGCCGGGAAGCCTGGACCGAAATCAGCCACGACTGCCTGGCCCACGCGACCCATATCCTGCCGCCGGCGGCTTGCTATCCCGTGTACAGCCATCACCGCGACGCGCCGGTCGGCCGCCTGAAGACCATCACCACGGCGGCGAATTGCTACCGCAACGAGAGCCATTACCTGGGGCTGCGGCGGCTGAAGTCCTTCAGCATGCGCGAGATCGTGTTCATCGGCGAGATGGAGCCGGTGACCCGGGCGCTGAGCCTGGCGCGCGGCCGCATCCATGACCTGGCGGGCGCCCTGGGCGTCGAGACTCGGCTGGAGAACGCGATGGACCCGTTCTTCGATCCCAACTCCACCCGCGCGGTCACGCAGAAGATGTTCCCGACCAAGCAGGAAATGGTGTACGGCGAGGATCTGGCGATTTCCTCGTCCAACTTCCACCGCAACTTCTTCGGCCAGCGCTTCAATATCAGCAGCGTGGACGGCCAGACCGCCTACACGGCCTGCATCGGCATGGGCCTGGAACGCTGGATACACGCGATGCTGGAGGTCTACGGCAACGATATCGAGCGGGCCATTGCCCGTCTCGAGGCGCTGGAAGACGAGCTGGCCTCGGCGTCCGAAGCCGACGCGGCCCTGGCCTGAACCGCGACCGCCCGGACCGCCATGTCCCACCCCTCCCCCCGCCCGCCCGTCCTCGTCCAGTTCGACCCCAAGCGCCGCTGGGCCGAACTGCGGCTCTGCCGTCCCGAGACGGCCAACCTGCTGGACCAGGGCGTCATCGCCGCCCTGACCAGCGCCCTGCGCGAGCTGGCCGGACAGGCCGGCCTGCGCGCCATCGTCCTGTCGGCCGAGGGCGACACCTTCTGCGCCGGCATCGACCTGCGCTGGATGCAGGCCGGCGCGCACGCCTCGCCGGCCGACAACCTGCGCTCGGCGGCGACGCTGGCCCGCCTGTTCAAGGCGATCCATGACTCGCCGGTCCCCACCATCGCCAAGATCCAGGGCGATGCGCTGAGCGCCGGGCTGGGGCTGGTGGCGGCCTGCGACATTGCCATCGCCAACGATCACGCCCGCTTCCGGACGCGAGAGGTCCGCGTCGGAATCCTGCCGGCGCTGATGAGCCCCTATGTGGTGCAGGCGCTCGGCCCCAGGCTGGCGAAATACCTGTTCCTGACGGCCAGGCCCCTGTCGGCCCAGGAAGCGTTGCAGGCGGGCCTGCTGCACCAGATCTGCCCGAGCGGCGAGCTGGACGGCCTGGTGGCCAGCTGCGTGGACGACATCGTCCAGGGCAGCCCGGCCTCGCTGCCGGCGACCAAGGCGCTGGTGCAGGCCATCGCGCATCGCGCCGTGACCGATCAGGTCGTGGCGGAAACCACCGCCTGCATCGCCGATTTCAGGGCCCGCGGCCAGGCCCAGGCCGGCATCGCCTGCGCCATCGACGGCGTGCTCCCACCTTGGATGGAAGACCATGAATCATCCCGATAGGCGCGCCGAGAACGCGCCCCGCCAGCTGAGCATCGGCTGCGAGATCGGCGGCGCCGCCTGCCGCATCGCGGTCCACGAATGGGGCCGGCCCGACGCCGAACGCGTGGCGCTGTGCCTGCATGCCCTGAACCGCAACGGTCGCGATTTCGACTTCCTGGCGCGCGCGCTGGCGGCGGACCGGCGCGTGCTCTGCCTGGACCTGCCCGGCCGGGGCGACAGCGACCGCCTGGCGGATCCGGCCGACTACAACCACCAGACCTATCTGCGCGTGCTGCACGCGCTGGCGGACTCGGCCGGCCTGCGGGGCCGGCCCGTGGACATCATCGGCACGTCGCTGGGCGGGATACTGGGCATGATGTATGCCGCGACGCATCCCGACGCGGTGCGCAGCCTGGTGCTCAACGACGTGGGCACGGTCACCGCCGGCGAGGTGTTCCTGAAGGCGGCGCGCTCGATCCAGCGCGAGGTGCGCTTTCGCAGCCTGGAGCAGGCGGTGCTCACCTTCAAGATCATGACCGCGTCCTGCGGACCGCTGTCGGACGCGCAGTGGCGCGCCGTCTCCGCCCACATGATCGAGCCTGATGGCGCGGGCGGCTACACGCTGCGCTACGACATCCGCATCGCGGAGCAGCTGTTCCGCGACGCTGGCGCGGACCTGGACCTGTGGCACTGGTATGACCGGATCCGGGCCCGCGTGCTGCTGGTGCGCGGCGCCAATTCCGACGTGCTGACGGAGGAGAACGCCTGCGCCATGGCCGGGCGCGGCCCGCGCGCCGAACGTTACACCGTGGCGGGCACGGGGCATTTCCCCATGCTGGTCAAGCAAGACGAAATCAACGCCGTCAAACATTTCCTGGGCTGACTCCTCCATGACTCCCCGCCTGTTCGCGCTGACCCTGCTGTCCCTGCTGGCATTCGCCGGCAATTCGCTGCTGTGCCGCATCGCGCTCAAGCAGACGCCGATCGATCCAACCAGTTTTGTCGCCATCCGGCTGCTGTCCGGCGCGCTGATCCTCTGGCTGGTGCTGTATCTGCAGCGACAGTCCCGCAACCTGGAGGGCAGCTGGTTCGGCGCGCTGGCGCTGCTGGCCTATGCGATGACCTTCGCCTTTGCCTATTCCCAGATCCCCGCCGGCACGGGCGCGTTGCTGCTGTTCGCCTCGATCCAGATCAGCATGATCCTGTATGGCCTGGTCATCGGCGAGCGCCTGTCCTTCGTGCAGAGCATCGGCGTGGCCTTCGCGGTCAGCGGGCTGGTCATGCTGATGCTGCCCAGCGTCGGCGCCCCGCCCCTGTTCTACGGCTTCCTGATGATCGTCTCGGGCATCGCCTGGAGCGCCTACTCGGTGGCGGGCCGGGGCTCGCGCAATCCGGCCTCGGCCACCGCCGGCAACTTCATCCGCGCCACGCCGATCGCCCTGGTGCTGTTCTTCCTGCAGTTCCAGGCCTCGCACGTGGACCTGGATCCCACCGGCGTGATCTATGCGGTGGCTTCCGGCGCGGTGACCTCGGGCCTGGGCTACATCCTCTGGTACGCGGCGCTCAAGGAACTGAAGGTGACCCACGCCGCCACCGTGCAGCTGAGCGTGCCGGTGCTGACGGCGTTCGGCGGCGCGCTGTTCCTGGGCGAGGCCGTGACGCAGCTCCTGGTGGCGGCGTCGGCGCTCATCATCCTGGGCGTGTCGCTGGTGGTGCTGGTCAAGCGTCGGACCTGAATCCTGCCCGCGACGGGTCCGGTCCCCGCCTGGGCCGGTGCGCCGGCGGGCATCCGCCCGCCCGGCGCCAGGGGCGCCGGTGTATGCTGCCTTGCGCCGGGCGTCCGCCCCGCCCGCCCAAGGACCGCCCCATGACCCTGAGCAACGACGCCCGTTTCTGGGACCGCAGCGCGCGCCGATACGCGGCTTCCGCTGTCTCGGATCCGCAAGGCTATGAACGCACGCTGCGGCGCACCGGCGAACTGCTGGCAAAGAGCGACCATGTGCTGGAACTGGGCTGCGGCACCGGCAGCACCGCCCTGCGGCTGGCGGCCGACGTGGCCAGCTACCTGGGCACGGATTTCTCGCCGGCCATGATCGCGATCGCGCAGGAAAAGCTGGCCGCCGCCCCGGTTGCCGCCCTGTCCTTCCTCGCCGCGACGGCTGAGGATCCGGCATTGCGGGCCGGCCAACACGACGCGGTGCTGGCGTTCAACTATCTGCACCTGGTGCGCGACCTGCCCGGCACGCTGCGGCGCATCCACGCCCTGCTGGCCGACGGCGGCCTGTTCATCTCCAAGACGCCGTGCCTGGGCGACATGAATCCGTTGATCCGGCTGGCCTTGCTGCCGGCCATGCGCGCCATCGGCAAGGCGCCCTATGCCGGCGCGTTCAGCGCCTCGGCGCTGGAGCGGCAACTGGCCGCCGCCGGGTTCGAGATCCTGGCGACGGAAATCCACGCCGACGGCGGCAGCGACCGGCGGCCGTACATCGTCGCGCGCAAGGGCTGAATGTCCGGCGTCAAACCGGCGTGACCACGCCCCGCCCCGAAAAGTGTCCATCCAGGTTCTGCTGGTAGATCGTGAACTGCGCTTCCACGCTGTCCGGCGACCAGCCGCCCACGTGCGGCGTCAGCAGCAGGTTGTCCAGCGCCAGCAACTCGGCGGGCGGCTCGGGTTCGCTTTCATAGACGTCCAGGCCCGCGCCGGCGATGACGCCGTCGCGCAGCGCGGCGGCCAGCGCCGCCGTGTCGACGATGCTGCCGCGTCCCAGGTTCAGCAGGTATCCCCGCGGACCCAGCGCCCGCAGCAGCGCGGCGTTGACCAGGTGGCGGGTCGAGGCGCCGCCGGGCGCCACGCACAGCAGCACGTCGCACCATTCGGCCATGGCGGTCAGGCTGTCGAAATACGGGTGCGCCGAGCCGGGCTTGGGATTGCGGTTGTGATAGCCGATGCTCAGGCCGAAACCCTGCGCGCGCGTGGCGATCTTTTCGCCGATGGCGCCCATGCCCAGGATGCCAAGTCGCTTGCCCGACACGCCGGGCGGCACCGGGATCTGCGTGCGCCAGAGGCCGGCGCGGCATTGCTGGTCCAGCTTGCGGAAATTGCGCACGACGGAGATCAACATGCCCATGGCGTGATCGGCGACGCAGTCATCATTGGCGCCGCGGCCGTTGGTCATGACAATGCCGCGCGCCTTGGCGGCGGCCGCGTCCACGGTTTCGTAGCCGGCGCCCATGCAGGACACCAGCTCCAGCTTGGGCATGGCGGCGATTTCCTCGCCGCTCAGGCCGATGGTGCCAATGGTAAGCACCGCCCGGAACGCATGGCCGCGTTCCTGGACGGCCTGTTTGCGCGCCTCGTTGGTGATGGCATAGGTGACGTCGAAGCGCTGCGACAGGATGTCGAGATGGCGCTCGGCGATGGGACAGAGGATCAGCAGGGGGATGTTCATTGCGGGTTGCGGCTGCGGTTGGATGAGGGCCTGGCCCGCGCGGCGACGG
>NZ_JCBANG010000059.1:0-41346 GCF_059760905.1 Achromobacter sp. 1011811831 | reverse complement strand
GCGCGGCAGGGGCGAAACCCGCTGCCGCGCCGCGTTTTCAGCGGTTCAGGGCTTGGCCGCCTGCAACAGCTTGCCGCCGGGCGCGGGGGAATCGCTACCCAGCAGATGGCCGTTGACCTCGATGCCGTAGAGCGAGTCGTCGGAGTCGTGGTACTTGGCACGGGTCGCGGCCACCGACTCGGCGTAGCGCGGATCCTGCGGCCGTTCGTGGGCGTTCATGAAATAGGCCACGTCCCAGGCTTCCTGGTCGCTCAACATGCCGGCCTGTCCCAAGGGCATGTTGGCCTTGATGAAGCCGGCCGCGTTGCCGATCTGGTGCATGCCGGCGCCCCAGTTGAACGAGTCCGCTCCCCACAAGGCGGGGAAGACCCAGTGCTTGCCGTTCTTCTGGCCCTGGCCCTCGGCGCCGTGGCATACGGCGCAGTACTGGGCGTAGACCTTTTCGCCGCGCAGGTAATCGGCCTTCTGCGCCGGCGCGGGCAGCTTGCGGTAGCCCTGACCTTCCAGCGCGACGCCGGTCGGCGCCTTGCTGGCCAGCCAGAACATATAGGTCTGCAAAGCCGTCAGCACGGGATCGTCGGCGGCGGGCGGCTTGCCGTTCATGCTGTAGCGGAAACAGCCCTGCAGGCGCTCGGCCAGCGTATTGACGTGGCCGTTCTTGGCCCGGTACGCGGGATACAGCACATAGGCGGCCCACATGGGCGCCGAGTCCGGGCGGCGGCCCGCGTCCAGGTGGCAGCTGCTGCAATTCAGGTCATTGCCGACGAACTTGCCGGCGGCCTGGGGCGTGTGCAGGAAGATCTGTTCGCCCTGGCGCACGATCTTGCCGAACTCGGTGTCGGGCAAGGAGGCGGCCGACGGCGGCGTGAAGCTGGGGCGCGGCTCGGCGGCCAGCGCGGCGGTGGACATCGACAGGGCGAGGGCGGCGGCGAGCCAGGCGACGGGCGAGCGGGTCAGGCGCGGTTTCATTGCTTGGCTCCCGGAGCGGCGGCTTGCGCGGCGAGTTGCTCGGCGGCCTTGGGCAGGCCGGCGTAGTAGGCCGACACGGCATCGATCTCGGCGTCGGTCAGGCGGGTGGCCACGGCGGGCATCAGGCCCAGCGGGCCGGGCGGGCGCTGGCCCTGGCGCCAGGCGCGCAGCTGGCCGGAGATGTAGGCAGCCGATTGGCCCGCCAGCGCGGGGAAGTTATCGCCGACGCCGATGCCGCCGGGACCATGGCATTGGTTGCAGGCGGGAACATTCTTGTCCCAGGCGCCCCGGGTGGCCAGCCAGGCGCCGGTGTCGGCGGGCGCGGCCCGGCCCATCGCGGTCGCGGCGAGCTTGTCCGTATCCAGCGGCGAGGGCAGGGAGGCGTAGTACGCGGCGACGGCCTGGCGCTGGGCGGGATCGAGCGCCTGGGCCGTGGCTTTCATGATCGGACTGACGCGTCCGCCATCGGCCATGGCATCCAGCTGTTCGGCCAGGTACTTGGCGCCCAGACCCGCCAGTCGCGGGAAGCCGGCGGAGGGATTGCCTTCGCCCTTGGCGCCGTGACAGGTGACACAGGCGGGCGCGCCGTTGGCGCCCTGGGTGCTGATCTGGGCGCCGTCGGGCGCGCCGAGCGTACAGGCCGGCGCGGCAAGCAGGGCGCCCAGTACCAGGGCGCAGGCCCGGCGTCGCGCAACGGTGAGGGACCGTCTAGGCATGGAGCTTCTCCGTTTGATGCTGATTTTTGTAATAAGCAAATTTCCATAAATTATAAAGAAACTTGTGACAGATCATCGCGCAGGCCGGGGCTTGAGTCGTGTCAGGCTGCGCCCGCGCCTTGATCCCAACCCGAAAGACGGTGAAACCGCGCTGGTACGTTCGCTTGCAGCGTGCGCCATGGCCTTGGGGTAGGATTTCGCCCATCGACAAGAAGGAGAATCCGATGCATACGAACGAGATCGACGCGCAGCGCGTGGCCCTGGTGACCGGAGCGGGCACGGGCATAGGCCGGGCGGTGGCGCTGGAGTTCCTGGCCCAGGGTTACCGCGTGGTGCTGGCGGGCCGGCGCCGCGAACTGCTTGAGGAAACGCGCACGGCGGCGGGCGAAGACGGTGTGCGCGCGCTGGTGATGCCGACGGATGTGTCCGACGAGCATGCGGTGCGGGATCTGTTCGACGCGGCGCAGCGTGAGTACGGGCGCCTGGATGTGCTCTTCAACAATGCCGGACGCGGCGCGCCGGCGGTGCCGATCGAGGAATTGTCGGTCGATGTCTGGCGCGATGTGGTGAACACCAACCTGACCGGCATGTTCCTGTGCGCGCAGGCCGCCATCCGGGTCATGAAGTCGCAGACGCCGCGCGGCGGCCGCATCATCAACAACGGCTCGATCTCGGCGCATGCGCCGCGGCCGTTTTCCATCGCCTATACCGCGACCAAGCACGCGGTGACCGGCCTGACCAAGTCGATTTCGCTGGATTGCCGGCCCTACGGCATCGCCTGCGGCCAGATCGACATCGGCAACGCGGCGACCGACATGACCGAGCGCATGGCCGCCGGCATCCTGCAGGCCGACGGCAGCACCAAGGTGGAGCCGCGCATGGACGTGGCGCACGTCGCGCAGGCCGTGGCCGCGATGGCGCGCCTGCCGCTGGATGCCAACGTGCAGTTCATGACCATCATGGCCACCAACATGCCTTTCGTAGGTCGCGGCTAGGGGGGAGGCTCACCCCCCGAAGCGCTGCGCGCTTCCCCCCTCAAGGGGGGGCGCCGCTGCGGACCGGCAAAGCCGGATCCGCGCGGCCCCGCTGGCGTGGCGCCTGCTCTGGCGCCATGAGCAATTCGATTGCCCCAAGCCTACGCGCTTGGGGTGTTTCTTTTAGCGCTCAGCCTGGGCGAGCATCTGGCCGGGAGTCGGTTCCAGATAGCGGCGGGCGCCGACGTAGCGCTTGGTCCAGTAGGGATTCTTCATTTCGTCCACGCGCACCTTGGCGCCGCGGCGCGGGGCGTGCACGAACTTGTTCTGGCCGATATAGATGCCCACGTGCGAGGTGACGCCTCGGCCCCGGGTGGCGAAGAACACCAGGTCGCCGGGACGCAGGTTCTGCTTGTTCTTGATGGCTTCGCCTTCGGTGCGCTGCTGGCGCGCGGTGCGGGGCAGTTCCAGGCCGGCGATCTCGCGGAAGACATGCAGGACCAGGCCGCTGCAGTCGAAGCCCTCGGAGGCGTCGTCGCCGCCCCAGGCATAGGGGGTGCCGATGGCTTCCAGGCCGGCTTGCACGACGCGTTCGCGCAGGGTGGGGACGGTGGGTTCTTGCGCCAGGCGCAGGCCGTTGAGGTTGGCGCGGGCCTGGGTGGCGGTGGACAGCGAGGCCTGGGCGGCGCCCGGGATCCAGGACAGGGTCAGCGCCAGAAGGGGGACGGACAACAGGCGGGCAAGGCGGGGAGGGGCAGTTCGGTCTTTTCGCGTAGGCGGCGTCATTGCGTCACTTCAGGAAATCGGAGCGGGCGGCATGGCTTGGCCAGGGGTTGCGGCACTCTGGCAAGCCGGCGGAAAGGGCGCAGCGCCGGGCGGTCCTCACCGGCGCTGCAGTGCCATTGTAATGGAATAAAGTTTCATTACATTTGTCGTGCAATGCAGCATCCCGGCCGGGCCATTGTTACCTCATTCGCAGAATAAAGAGTAACGGGCCGAGGTCGGCTGCCTGGAATCGGGCGCGATGGGTTCCGTGCGCCCCTTGCGCGCGACAGTCGCCGCGATGACCGTTCATGTACGCGCGGCTCATGCATAATCAATGCATCGGCCCGGTGCCGCGCATGCCGCATGCGGCGGCGCCGCAAGGCCGACATAAAACAGATAAGAAAGCGGAGTAAAAGCGCAATGATGAACGTAGTCCACCCCGAATCCTCCATGAACCGGCCCGACGCCTTGCCTTTCGAACCCTTCCAGGACGCGGTTGCCGCGGTCGACCGGCTCGAAGAGATCTACAGCCGCAATACCGCCTTCCTGCGGGCGGCCTTCCATGAAGTGCTGGAGCACGCCGGCGCCCGGGAAGGCGACAAGTCGCGGGCGCGGGCCTACTACCCGGCCATCCGCATCCGTGTCGAGACCTACGACCCCATCGACACGCGCCTGTCCTATGGCCACGTGGCCGAACCCGGCATCTACCAGACCACGATCACCCAGCCGGCGCTGTTTCGCGACTACCTGATCGAACAGGTCGGACTGCTGCTGCAGAACCACCGCGTGGCGGTCGAGGTGGGCGAGTCGGACTCGCCCATTCCCCTGCATTTCGCCTTCCCGGAAGGCGCCTATGTCGAAGGCGAGCACCTGGAAGCGCTCAAGCGCCCGCTGCGCGACCTGTTCGACGTGCCCGACCTGGCCGTGACCGACGACGCCATCGTCAATGGCTCCTGGCGCGGCAAGGACGGCGAGCCCAAGCCGCTGGCGCCCTTCACCGCGCAGCGCGTGGACTACTCGCTGCACCGGCTGCAGCACTACACGTCGACCGCGCCCACTCATTTCCAGAACTTCGTGCTGTTCACGAACTACCAGTTCTACGTCGACGAGTTCTGCGCCCGCGCCCGCGCCTTGATGGCCAGCGGCAACCAGGATTACGAGATGCTGGTGGAACCCGGCAACCGCATCACCCGGCGCGGCGAAAGCGGCCCGGCCGAGGCGGGCGAGCCGCCGCGGCTGCCGCAGATGCCGGCCTATCACCTGGTGCGCGGCGACCATTCCGGCATCACCCTGGTCAATATCGGCGTGGGCCCGTCCAACGCCAAGACCATCACCGATCACATCGCTGTGCTGCGCCCGCACGCCTGGCTGATGCTGGGCCACTGCGCCGGCCTGCGCGATTCCCAGCGCCTGGGCGACTACGTGCTGGCGCACGGCTATGTGCGCGAGGATCACGTGCTGGACGCCGACCTGCCGACCTGGGTGCCCGTGCCGGCGCTGGCCGAGGTGCAGGTGGCGCTGGAACAGGCGGTCGAAGAGGTGGCCGGCCTGTCGGGCTGGGACCTGAAGCGCATCATGCGCACGGGCACCGTGGCCACCATCGACAACCGCAACTGGGAGCTGCGCGACCACGTCGAGCTGGTCGAACGCTTCGCCCAGTCGCGCGCCATCGCCCTGGACATGGAATCCGCCACCATCGCCGCCAACGGCTTCCGCTTCCGCGTGCCCTACGGCACCTTGCTGTGCGTGTCGGACAAGCCGCTGCACGGCGAACTGAAGCTGCCCGGCATGGCCAGCGCCTTCTATCGCCGCCAGGTCAACCAGCACCTGGAAATCGGCATCCGCGCCCTCGAACGCCTGCGCGGCATGCCGCCCGAACGCCTGCACTCCCGCAAGCTGCGCACCTTCATGGAAACCGCCTTCCAATAGCCGGCACGGCGCGTCCGGGCATATCTTCCCTGTCCCTCGTTGATTCATCAGCAATATGGGGACAGGGAATCGGCTTCCTGCTACAAGTCTGCTATTGCGGCAGCGCCAGCGCAGCGCAGCCGCTACAAGACTACCCTGATCGCATTGCACCACCGCCCCTCCCGGCAGGGCTTCCCCAAGCGGGGCCACGCGGAGCCGGCTTTGCCGGTCCGCAGTGGCGCCCCCTTGAGGGGGGAGCGCGCGAGCGCTCGGGGGTGGGTTTCACCTCACGCGGAGCCGGCTTTGCCGGTCCGCAGTGGCGCCCCCTTGAGGGGGGAGCGCGCAGCGCTCGGGGGTGGGCCCATTTTTTTGCTATGCTCGCGCGTTGCTCGGATACCCGGAGCGCCGGCGGCCTATCCCGCGGCATTTCCCGGGCTTCCCCAGATCCCATAAGGAACGCACTTTGGCACCATCGGAACACGATGAATCCCGCGCCGCCGGCAAGGCCGTGACCGGAGGCGAAAGCCCCTCCGGCCTGCGCCGCGCCCTGTCCGCGCGCCACCTGACGATGATCGCCGTCGGCGGCTCGATCGGCACCGGCCTGTTCGTGGCCTCGGGCGCGACCGTGGCCCAGGCTGGCCCCGGGGGCGCGCTGCTGGGCTACGCGCTGATCGGCATCATGGTCTATTTCCTGATGACCAGCCTGGGCGAGCTGGCCGCGGCCATGCCGGTTTCCGGCTCGTTCTCGACCTATGGCGCGCGCTACGTCGAAGAAGGTTTCGGCTTCGCGCTGGGCTGGAACTATTGGTACAACTGGGCCGTCACGGTGGCAGTGGACCTGGTGGCCGCGCAGCTGGTGATGGCCTACTGGTTCCCCGACGTTCCAGGCGTGTACTGGAGCGCGCTGTTCCTGGCGATCACCTTCGGGCTCAATGCCTTGTCCGCGCGCGGCTTCGGCGAAGCCGAATTCTGGTTCGCGTTGATCAAGGTGGTGGCGGTGCTGGCCTTCGTGGCCATGGGCGTGATGATGCTGCTGGGCATCATCCGTGGCGGCGAGACCGGCGGCCTGGCGAACTGGACCGTGGGCGACGCGCCTTTCGCGGGCGGTTTCGCGGCGTTGATCGGCGTGGCCATGGTGGTGGGCTTTTCCTTCCAGGGCACCGAACTCATCGGCATCGCGGCCGGCGAATCCAAGGATCCCGCGCGCAACCTGCCGCGCGCGGTGCGCCAGGTGTTCTGGCGCATCCTGCTGTTCTACGTGATGGCCATCCTGGTCATCGGCCTGCTGATTCCCTATACCGATCCGCAGCTGCTGCGCACCGAAGTCACCGACGTGAGCGTCAGCCCCTTCGCGCTGATCTTCGAGCGCGCCGGCCTGCTGGCGGCCGCCTCGGTCATGAACGCGGTGGTGCTGACCTCGGTGCTGTCGGCCGGCAACTCCGGCATGTACGCCGCCACCCGCATGCTGTACAGCCTGGCGCGCGACGGCAAGGCGCCCGCGGTGTTCGGCCGCGTGACCGGCAACGGCGTGCCGTTGTGGGCGCTGGTGGCCACGACCGTGGTCGCGGCGCTGTGCTTCTTCAGCTTCATCTTCAGCCCCAAGGCCGTCTACGTCTGGCTGCTGAACACCTCGGGCATGACGGGCTTCATCGCCTGGCTGGGCATCGCCATCAGCCATTACCGCTTCCGCCGCGGCTATGTGGTGCAGGGCCGCAACCTGGCGGATCTGCCCTATGTATCGCCGTTCTTCCCGTTCGGCCCGATCTTCGCCTTCGCTTTGTGCCTGATCATCACGCTGGGGCAGAACTACCAGGCCTTCCTGCAGGACCGCATCGACTGGGGCGGGGTAGTGGCCACGTACGTGGGCATCCCGCTGTTCCTGCTGATCTGGCTGGGCTATCGCCTGGTGCGCGGTTCGCGCTTCGTCAGCTATCGCGACATGCGCTTCCCGGATGCGCGGGCGCGCAGCGATTACCTGGACACGGCGCTGCGCGGCGGCGCGGTGACGGAAACGCGCTGATCGGCACGCACCGGCGCCTTCCCCGGGGAAGGCGCCGGCATCACGGCAAGCTCTCAGCCCGCCACGTAGGCGGTCTTGACCGTGGTGTAGAACTCGATCGCGTGGCTGCCTTGCTCGCGCGAACCCAGGCTGGATCCCTTCCGGCCGCCGAAGGGCACGTGGTAGTCCACGCCGGCGGTCGGCACGTTCACCATCACCATGCCGGCCTGCGCATGCCGCTTGAAGTGCTGGACATGCTTCAGGGACGTCGAGCAGATGCCGCTGGCCAGGCCGAATTCCGTGTCGTTGGCAAGGGCCAGCGCGTGCTCGTAGTCCCGGGCCGGCATGACCGCCGCGACCGGCCCGAAGATTTCCTCGCGGCAGATGCGCATGGCGTTGTCGCAGTCCGCGAAGATGGCGGGCGCCATGTAGTGGCCCGGTGTGCCGAGTCGCAGTTCGTCGCCGCCGCACAGCAGCCGCGCGCCTTCCTGCCTGCCGATGTCCACGTAGCGCAGGTTCTGTTCCAGTTGGTCGCGGCTGGCGACGGGGCCGATGTCGGTTCCAGCCTCCAGCGCGTGGCCGATCCTGAGCGAGGCCGCACGATCCTGCATTTTCCGCAGGAAGCGCGCATAGACGCCTTGCTCGACGATGATCCGGCTCGAGGCCGTGCAGCGCTGCCCCGTGGAATAGAACGCGCTTTGCACCGCGCACTCGACGGCCACGTCCAGGTCGGCGTCGTCCAGCACCACCATCGGATTCTTGCCGCCCATTTCCAGCTGCGCCTTGGCCATGCGTTGCGCGGCGGCCAGCGCCACGCGCCGGCCCGTGGCGACCGAACCGGTGAACGAAATGGCGTCGATGCGGCGGTCGTCCAGCAAGGCCTGACCCACCTGCGAGCCGCGACCCATCACCAGGTTGAAGACGCCCGCAGGCAGGCCGGCGCGGCTGATGATCTCGGCCAGCGCCCAGGCGCAGCCCGGCACCAGTTCGGCGGGCTTGAACACGACCGTGTTGCCATAGGCCAGAGCGGGCGCGATTTTCCAGGCGGGAATGGCGATCGGGAAGTTCCAGGGCGCGATGATGCCGACCGTGCCTACGGGTTCGCGCGTCACGTCGATTTCTATGCCCGGCCTGACCGAGGCCAGCTTGTCGCCGCGCTGGCGCAGGGCTTCGCCGGCGTAGAACTTGAAGATGTTGCCGGCGCGCGTGACTTCGCCGATGCCTTCGGGCAGCGTCTTGCCTTCTTCCCGCGACAGCAACCGGCCCAGCTCTTCGCGGCGCGCGAGGATTTCGGCGCCGATGCGGTCCAGGGCATCCGCGCGGGCCTGCGGGGTGCTGAGACCCCATGCCGCCTTGGCTTCGTGCGCGGCGGCGATCGCGGCATCCGCCATGCCGGCGTCGGCCTGGGCGTAATCGTCGATCGTGTCGCGCGTGTCGGAAGGATTGATGTTGGCGACGCAGGCGGCGCTGTCCAGCCACTGGCCGGCGATGTAGTTCGGTTTCATGGGATCAATGTGGGTAGAGTGAGATGGAGTTGTGGACAGAGCAGGGCGGCAGTCTTCCTGGGCCGCGCTTCAGGCATCGAGCAGCGATAGCTCCAGGCGCTTGATGCGTTGGGCGACGCCGCGGGCGAACTCCAGCGTCACCTTGGATAGCGGCCGCTGGCTCGGCACCACGATGCCGACGGTCAGGGCGTTGATATTGGGCTCCTCGATGGGACGCCATACCACTTCGCCGCTGGAGATTTCCTCCAGGAACGCCAGCTTCGAGAAAAAGGAAATGCCGCGCCCGGTGACGATCAGGCGCTTGAGCAGCAGGGTGGAGTTGCAGGTCACGCTGGGGGTCAGCAGATCCCAGAATTCGGAGAACTTCGGCGACACGCCGCCTTGCATGGGAAAGCGCCCCTCCAGCCGCAGGAAGGCATGACTGCGGCAGTCGGCAAAACTCACGACGTCCTTCCTGGCCAGCGGATGCGAGGATGCCATCACCACGCCGGGAGGCAGCGCGACCTGTGTCATCACGTCCAGCCCGGCCGGCAGCTTGGAAATGAAGGTGATGCCCACGTCGTACTCGCCGCTGAGCACCTTGGACGCCACATCCCAGGGCGTGACGGCGGTGATGGCATACGTCACGGCGGGGTATTGTCCCGAGAACTCCTCCACGGCAGCGGGCAGCAGGTCGACGAACAGCGAATCCATCGCGGCGACAGAGACATGGCCCGTGCGTTCGTCCTTCAGCTCGTCCAGCTCGCCGCGCATCAGGTGGAAATCGTTGAGGGTCGCGCGGATGTGCTGCAGCATGCGCTCGCCGGCCGCGTTCAGGCGTATGCCGTTGGGCAGGCGGTCGAACAGATCGGTGCCCATCTCGGCTTCCAGCTTGAGGATCTGCCGGTTCACCGCGCTGGAGGCGACATAGAGGTTCTGCGCGGCCTTGCGGATCGATCCGCAACGGGCGACTTCGACAAAGTACTTCAGGACGCTGGCGTGCATGGAGAGTCTTCTGGTTGCAATCCCGGGATTCTGCCCGCGATCCCGGGCGCGCCGGCACTAGCATTGGCCCTAGTGTGCCGTCCCGCGGATACGCCCGCACGACACTACGGGACAGCACACTAGCTACCCGCGCGCGCCGGATAGGCCGCGACCATCGGATGGTCGCAGGCCGAGGGCTGCACGCCGTCCGCGCCGCCAGGCGAGCCCAGGCCGCTGACGTCCGGCCCGAAGAACTCCCGGTTGATCGCCGCGAACACGGCTTCGTGAGGCGGCAGCTCCTGGGCGTCGTGGATCGCTTCGGTCGGACAGACGGACACGCAGATGCCGCAGCTGATGCACTCGTCCGGATGGATGTACAGCGTGCGGCCGCCTTCGTAGATGCAGTCGACGGGGCAGCATTTGACGCAGGCGCGGTCCTTGACGTCGATGCAGCCGGAAGCGATCACGTAGGTCATTATCTACCCCGCCATTGTGGTTTGCGCTTCTGCTGGAACGCGAGCACGCCTTCGTGCGCGTCCTCGGATTGCAGGGCCGCGACCAGCGCCGGCAGGCGCAGCGCCTGGGCGTCGGCGGGCGACAGGGTGCCGGTCCTGCGCACCACCTGCTTGATGGCCTGCTGCGACAGCGGGGCGCAGGCCAGCAGGGCGTCGACCCACCGCTGCACCGCCTCGTCCAGGCCGGCGCGGGGCACCACTTCGTTGATCAGGCCGAGCTCGGCCGCCTCGCGCGCGGGGATTCGGCGACCCGTCAGCAGCATCGCCATCGCCTTGCGGTAGGGAATCTGCCGCTGCAGCAGCGTCATGCCGCCGTCCAGCGGCATGCGGCCCACCAGCGCCTCCGGCAGGCCGAAGCTGGCCTCCTCGCAGGCCACCACGATGTCGCAGCCCAGCACCATCTCGAAACCACCGCCCAGCGCGAAACCGTTGACGCGGGCCACGACCGGCACGTTCAGGGTCTCGCGCAGCGCAATGCCGCCGAAGCCGCCGGGCCGCGCCGCGCCCCAGTATTCCAGCCCGGTGGTGGTGGGGTTCTTCAGGTCCGCGCCCACGCAGAAGGCGCGCTCGCCTTCGCCGGTGAGCACGACCACGCGGACGTCGTCGCGGCCCTCGATCTCGGTCCAGATGCGTTGCAGCGCGGCCTCGGTGGCGAGGTCGACGGCGTTGAGCACGTCGGGCCGCGCCAGCGTCACCGTGGCGACATGGTTCTCGATTCGCAGATGCACGCTCATGGCGCCTCCTTGGGGGTATCCGCAGCTTGCGCCAGCTCGCGCAGCACGTCCTCGTTGTGCTGGCCGAGCCTGGGCGGCGCGCGGCGCAGGCTGACCTGCGCGCTGGACATCGTGATCGGGCTGTTGATGAAGCGCACGCGCTGGCCCTCGCCGTCGCCCTCGATCAGCATCTGGTTGTGCAGCGTCTGCGGGTCGACCAGCGCTTCGCGCAGATCCCGCACCGGCGAGCACAGGATGTCGACCGCCTCCAGCCGCGCCAGCCAGTGTTCGCGGGTATTGCCGGCGTAGCGCTCGCGGAAGATGGCCTGCAGCGCTGCCTTGTTCTTGAACTGCTGCGTCAGGTCGCAATAGCGCGGATCGGCGGACAGGTCGTCGATTTCCAGCGCCGCGCAGATGTCGCGCAGCGGATTGGGCTTGAAGGCGCCCACCATCACCAGCGGCCCTGTGCGGGTGTCGTACACGCCACACAGGGGCATGGCCGCCCAGTTGACCTCGGAATCGGCCATCAGGATCATGGCGGCTTCCTGCATCTGCATCGCCAGCATGGAGTTGTACAGGGACACGCTGATCTTCTGGCCCTGGCCGGTACGCGCGCGGTGCAGCAACGCCAGCAGGATGCCTTGCACCATGTGCATGCCGGCCGAATAGTCCGCCAGCGCCGTCGGGTAGACCGACACAGGCACCGATGCGTCCGAGCGCCGCGCCATCACGCCGGATATCGCCTGGGCCAGCACGTCCTGGCCGCCCTTGAATGCGTAGGGGCCGGTTTCGCCATAGCCGGTGCCGACCGCGTAGATGACGCGCGGGTTGAGCGCCTTGCAGTCGTCGTAGCCCAGGCCCATGCGCTCCATGACGCCGGCGCGGAAGTTGTTGACGACGACGTCGGCGCCGGCGATCAGCGCCTTCACCTGGGCCATGTGCGCCGGATCGCGCAGATCCAGCGCCACGCTGCGCTTGTTCCGGTTCAGGCTGCAGAAGATCGGGTTGTCGGCGCCGGCCACGGGTTCGAAGGTGGAGCGGCTGAGATCGCCCGCGCCCTTGCGCTCGATCTTGATGACGTCGGCACCGTAGTCGCCCAGCGTCTGCGTGCAGACCGGCCCCATCATTACCTGGGTGAAATCGATCACGCGCACGCCGCTCAGCGGCAGGTCTTGTTGCATATCGCGGTTCTCCATGATGCTCATGCGGTTTCGGCCTGGCGTACGTAGGCGGCCAGGGCCGGGACGTCGGCGTTGCGGCCGGTCTGGTCGCCTGGGTCGGCGCCCTGGGCGCGCAGCGTTTTCTGCAAGGCGCGCACGTCGACATCGCGCGCGGCAACACCCGCGCTCAGCGCCAGCGCGGCGGCCGTGCCGGCGGCTTCGCCCATCGCCATGCACGGCGGGATCTCGCGGGATATCTTCTGGGCCTGCGAGGTCGCCGAATAGTGCCGGCCGGCCACCAGCAGGTTGTCGATCCGCTTGGGCAGCAGGGCGCGGAACGGGTAGTAGTAGTCGCGGCCGCGCGCGATGCTGTCGTCGAAGCGCACGCGCTGCACCACGTCTTCCTTGGTCATCACATACTCGCCGTCCAGCAGGCGGGTTTGGCGCACGCCGGTCTGCGGGGCCACGTCGACGACGAAGCAATGCTCGAAGCCGGGCAGCTTGCCGCGCACGAAGTCGACCAGCGCGTGGATGTGCTGGCGGCCCACGATTTCCGCGCGCGTCAGGTCTTCGACCTTGAGTCCGTCGATGCCGGCCATGTGCGGGCAGTTGCACCAGACCACGCCGGGCAGGGGCGTCTTCATCCACCAGATGCCCCACGAGCCGCCCAGCACGCGCTTGATCTGGCGGTCGAGCTCGGCATAGGCCTCGGGCTCCTCGCGCTCGTAACGCTCGGCCGCCTCGGTGTCCACGCCGCCCAGGCGGAACACGGTGGTGGTGATGTAGCTGTCGCTGATGTGCGGCGCGCCGGCCGAAGCGGCGACGTCCAGGTCGCCAGTGGCGTCAATGACCATGTCCGCCAGGATCGCCTCGCTGCCGTTCTTGGTTTCGCAGATGACGCCCTTGATCCGGTCGCCGTCGACCAGGGCCTGCGAGAACCAGGAATGCAGGCGCAACTGCACGCCGGCCTGTTGCACCATTTCGAGCGCCACGCGCTTGTAGGCGTCCGGGTCGAAGGCGGCGGCGAAGCAGATGGGGTGGGGCGTCTTCTGGCTATGGAAATCAAAGGTGCCCCAGCGGCCCCAGCGCCGGTACGCAGCGGGATCCTCGCCCCATTCGTCCGAGCGGGGGAAACGCGCCAGCCCCATCGCCGCCATGCGCTCGATCATGTCCAGGCAGTTGCCGCGCACCGAGATCTCGCGCAGATGGCTGTCCCACATGTCGTCCAGCACCAGCACCATGCCGCCGGAAGCCAGGCCGCCCAGATGGTTGTAGCGCTCCAGCAGGATGGTCCGGGCGCCGTTGCGCGCCGCCGCCAGGGCGGCGGACAGTCCGGCGGGGCCGCCGCCCACCACCACCACGTCCGCCTGCGCCGCGACTCGTGCGTCGCGGGCGGGCCGTTCAAGCCAATCGCCGATCTTTGTCATGTCTATTCTCCAGGCTGTGTTCCGAAAAAGTGTGCCGATCGCTGGGCGTGCGCGCGCCATCGAGGCGTGCGCTTGGGCTGCGGCGATCCCCGCCGGGCAGGGATGCCAGCGTTCCGGGGACCGCGTCCAGCGGGTTCTTGGGTGTTGGGCCGTTGCGCTACGTGCCGCTCAATGCGACTGCTCGGGCTTCCATTTGATGAGCCAGCGCTCCACCAGGGTGATGATCAGGAAGAAGCTGCCGGACAAGGCCGCGCACAGGACGATCGCGGCATACAGCAGGGCCGAATCGAAGGCGTAGGTGGCCTGGATGATCATGGCGCCCACGCCTGCCGTGGCTCCGATCCATTCGCCGACCACCGCGCCGATCACCGACATGGAGGCGGCGATGCGCAGCGCCGAGAAGAGATAGGGCAGCGAGTTGTACAGGCGCAGCTTGAAGAAGATCTCGCGCTTGCTGGCCGACAGCACGCGCATCAGCTCCAGCGACTGGGGGTTGACGTCTTCCAGCCCTCGCACCATGTTCACTAGCGTGGGGAAGAAGCACACCATGGCGGCGATCGTGATCTTGGGCTCGATGCCGTTGCCCATGATCAGCACCAGGATCGGCGCCTTGGCGACGATCGGGATCGAATTGATCATGCCGGCGACCGGATAGAAGATCTCCCGCAACGTCTTGCTGTGCACGAACACCGTCGCCAGCAGCGCCGCCAGCAGGTTGCCGAGCAGGAACCCGCCGGTGGCCTCGACCGCGGTCGGTATGAGGTTCTGCAGCAGGATGTCGCGCTTGTCGTACAGCGTTTGCAGCACCAGGCGCGGCGTGGGCGCGATGAAGGGCTTGACGTCGAAGATCGCCACCACCGCCCACCAGGCGGCCACGATGCCGACGATGCCCAGCGCCGGCAGCGAGCGTGAACGCCAGAGGCTGCGGCGACGGCTGGCCCGGTAGGCGTCCGCCTCGGCGTCGATGCCGGGCTTGGCCAGATTCAGTTTCATTTCGGACGCGCTCATGAGCAGGTCTCCAGAACGCGCCGCAGATGCGCGGACAGTTGAACGAATTCCGCCGTGTCGCGGGTGGCCAGCGTGCGTTGCTCCGGCAGCATCACCGGCACGATCTCCTTGACCCGGCCGGGATTGGCGGCAAGCAGCAGCACGCGCTGGCCCAGGAAGGCCGCTTCGTGGATGCTGTGCGTGACGAACAGGATCGTCAGCCCCATCTCGCGCCAGACGCGGCGCAGTTCCTCGTTGAGGCGGTCGCGCGTGATCTCATCCAGCGCGCCGAACGGTTCGTCCATCAGCAGCACGCGCGGATCGCTCACCAGCGCGCGGGCAATCGCCACGCGCTGGCGCATGCCGCCGGACATTTCATGGGGGTATGCGTCCTCGCGGCCCTTCAGGCCCACCAGTTCCAGCAGTTCGCGCGGCGTCGCCTTGCCGGCGCGCGAGCGGCCATTGGCAACCTCCAGCGGCAGCTCGACGTTCTGCAGCGCGGTGCGCCAGGGCAGCAGGGCGGCGTCCTGGAACACGAAGCCGATGTCGCGCCGGGCGCGGGCGGCGGAAGGAGCGTCGTTGAGCACCTTGATCTCGCCGCGGCTGGGTTGCACCAGGTCAGCCACCACGCGCAGGAACGTGGACTTGCCACAGCCGGAGGGGCCGAGCAGGGTCAGGAACTCGCCCGCCGGGACATCCAGGCTCAGGCCCTCGATCGCGGTCGTGCTGCGCCGGTCGCTGAAGAACCGGACATTGATGTCGCGGCAGCTGATCGACAGCTCAGGGCGTGCGCCGGCGGCGCCCGTCCTGGCGGATGGGGATTGAATCGCTTGTTGCATCGTTTACCCCGCCAGTCGCGCGGATTGGGTGGCCTGCAGGATGTCGAGCGTCATGATGTCCTCGACCTTGGGCGTGCGGGCGCGGAACTGCCCGAGCTGGGCATAGGCGGAGATCTGCTCCTGCCATACCGCCGGATCCATGTTGCCCCAGCCCTTGGCCTTGGTCTCGTCGTTGAAGACGTACTCCATGAACACGTCGATCGCGACGCGCTCGTCGGCCTGGTTCAGGCTGGGAAACTCCTTGACCAGCAGTTCCACCGCCTGGTCGCGATTGCGGTTGGCGTGGTGCCAGCCGCTGGCGGTCGCGCGCAGGAAGCGTTGCAGCAGGTCCGGATGATCGCGCAACGTGTCGGTGTGCGCGTAATAGGGCAGGGCATACAGGCGCACGCCGGAGTCCCACAGGCTCATGTCGACGCGCTCGGCGCCCAGCGCCTTGAGCGCCGAGACGTTGGTCTGCCAGCCGGCCACGGCGTCCACGCGGCCGCTGAGCAGGGGCATCATGTCGGAGCCGATCGGCACGATGCTGACCTGGCTCTCGGGGATCTGGTGCCGGGCCAGCATGGCCTTGAGCAGCACCATGCCGGTCGCGTGTATGCCGATGCGCTTGCCGATCATGTCCTGAGGCTTGCGGATCGGGTTCTTGCCCAGCGAAAAGAAGGCGTAGGGATGGCGCTGCACGCCGACGGCGAAGCACTTGATCGGCAGGCCCTCGGACACCGCCAGCATGACCGACGGGCTGGACGAGACCTGTCCGGTCTGGCCACGGCCCGATGCCACGATGGCCACGCCATCGATGTTGGGCCCGCCGGGTTCGATCTTGAGATCGATGCCTTCCCTTTCATAGAAGCCCAGCCGCTTGGCGACCACTTCGCCCACTTGTCCGCCGCCGGGAACCCAGCCCAGCTGCATGCTGATCGCCGAGCGCTGGGCGGCGGCCGCACGTACCGATAGCAGGGCGCCCAGTCCTCCCATCACGAGCGAGGCCTGCATCAGGCGCCGCCGCTTGGGGTCGTTCAAATCCAGATTTTTCATTGCCCTTGTCTCCTTGGTTTTATATGCCCGCCGCAGGCCTTGCGGGGGTGCCGGCTGTGCCGGTCGATGCGTTGTGGAATGCATTCTGGCCTTCGGGCAGTGCGCTGACAAGAACCGTTTTTCGAGCGATACCGATGCCGAAATTAGAGCGCTCGGTAATGCTCAGGCGCGCGTCGCGCGGCATGCGCCAGATCGCCGGGTGCGCGAAATATTCGAGTGGCCGTGGCAAAAATCTATGCTTCCTGCGGCGACTTTCCTGAGCCGACAATCCACGCAAATCTCACCAACAAGAGATGCCAGGAGGAGACCCCCACATGTTTTTCGCTGTCATGAAACCTAGCGTCATCGCGGCCGCGGCCGCATCGCTGGCATGCGCCTCGGCGCATGCAGAGAACACCAATGTCACGCTGTACGGCCTGCTGTCCACCGGCGTCGCCTACACCAACAACCAGGGCGGCAATTCCAGCGTGAAGGCGGTCAACGGCCCCATGCAGACGCCACGCTGGGGATTGCGCGGCGTGGAAGACCTGGGCGATGGGCTGTCGACGGTCTTCGTGATGGAAAGCGGTTTTTCCATGACCAACGGCACCGCTTCGCAGAATGGCCGGATGTTCGGACGCCAGGTCTATGTCGGCCTGCAATCGAACGACTACGGCACTATCACGCTGGGACGCCAGTACGACCTGGCCAATGCCGTGCTGTGGCCCTATGAGTCCGCCACGCAGTTCGCGGCCTATGGCACGCATATCGGCGACAGCGACAACGTGTTCAACACCTTCCGCGTCAACAATACGGTGATCTACAAAAGCCCCGTGTACGACGGGTTGCAGGTCTCGGGCATGTACAGCCTGGGCGGTCAGACGCAGTCGCAGTCGAACAACGCCTACGCGCTGGGCCTGAACTACCAGCGCGGCGGGCTGTCGCTGGGCACGATGTATGAAGTGGTGAACACACCCAACAGTCCCACCAACCAGGACGGGGCGGTGGTAGCGGACTATGGCTTCAGCTCGCCCTTCGTCAAGAGCCCTGGCGGCGCGGGCGTGGACCGTCAGCGGATCTTCGGCGCGGGCGGCGCGTACAAGTTCGGCGCGCTGGGCGTGTCGCTGCTCTACACGCATGTGCGCTTCGACTACCTGGACCGGACCCGGCTGGGGCTGAACAACGCCGAAGTGTCGGCCACGTACAACCTGTCGCCGCGCCTGCTGCTCGGGGCTGCCTATATCTACACCTGGGGCGCGTACAAGCCGTCGGAAACCCGTCCGAAATGGCACCAGATCAATATCGGCGCGGACTATTTCCTGAGCAAGCGGACGGACCTGTATGTGACGGGCATCTATCAGCGCGCGGCCGGTGACGCGCAGTTCGCGCAGATCTATACGCTGTTGCCCTCATCGGGCAGGAGCCAGGTCTCGACGGTGGTGGGCATGCGGCACAGGTTCTGAGCGCGCCGGTTTCCGGTCCGGGAGGGCATGCTTGATAGCAGGCAATTTCCTTGCCGGACCGGATTTGGCCTGGTTAATCATATTGATGCGCGTGAATATAGTATTTGATGCGCCTAGATATTATGATTCTAACGGCGGTTATGTTTTATTATCAGAATAATCAATAATGATTTTAGATTCATTTTCCTGATGCATGGACCTAGCATAGGATCAGGCCGCTGGTGATATGCCGGCGTCTGTGCTGCCATTATCAATTTCAAGGAAAATGCAATGTCCTCCATACCCGCGCGTACCCTCAGAACGCCCCTGAGGATGAACAAGGATGTCACGGCGCTTATCCCGGACTTTCCCTTTGAATATGGAAAATTCCTGGGCCAGTCGGGCAGGAATGCCTTGTGCCGTGTTTCCAATATCCATTATGGCAAGCAGGTCCTGGTCGTGGGCGCCGGGGTGTCCGGAATGGTGTGCGCCTAT
Source organism: Achromobacter sp. 1011811831 (assembly GCF_059760905.1). Classification (NCBI taxonomy): domain Bacteria; kingdom Pseudomonadati; phylum Pseudomonadota; class Betaproteobacteria; order Burkholderiales; family Alcaligenaceae; genus Achromobacter; species Achromobacter sp. 1011811831. Next base: position 22,958 of record NZ_JCBANG010000059.1, on the reverse strand, counting down.
GAGCTGATGCGCATGGGCCTGCATCCCGTGGTGCTCGAGGCTTCCGATCGCATTGGCGGCCGTTTGTACTCGAAGAAGCTGGGGAGCCCAGGCGATGGGGTTATCTGCGAACTTGGAGGCATGCGATTCCCGGTATCGGCCAAGGCGCTCTTTCATTATTTTGAAAAGGTGGGCGTGAAAGCCAATATGGGGGTTTTTCCAAACCCAGGGACGGAGGCCGCCGTCAGCACCGTTGTCGACTACCTGGGCGAGCCGCCCGTCTATTACGAGGCCACGGGCAACGATTTCCCCAAGCCGCCGGAATACACGCAGATAGAAGATGAATTCTTCACGACGTTCCTCGGCGGCGAGCCCTTCCATTTCGCCGAAATGGAAGCGGCCATGACGGAAGGCTCCATCGATCTCGTCAAGATAAAAACGCTCTGGAACAAGATCGTCGACGATAACGGCGCAACCTGGGACGACAAGAGTTTCCTTCGCGCCCTGCAGGAACTGTCGGGCTGGGACGAGGCGCAGATCAATCTGTTCGGCCAGATCGGCTTTGGAACGGGTGGGTGGAATACTGATTTCCCCAACTCGATCCTGGAATTGCTGCGCGTCATCTATGGCGGCCTGGACGCCGATCACAGGCTGGCCTATGACGGGGCCTCCAGCATGCCCGAGCGCTTGTGGTCCATGCCCGCGAGCACGCTGGGCGACGACGTGGCGCACTGGCCCGCGGGCACCAGCGTGGAAACGCTGACCCGGCAGGCGATGCCCGATCCGTTCTGCAAGGAAGTCCGGCATATCGCGCCCAAGCCGGGCGGCGGCTTCACGGTGAAGTTCATCGACACGCGTACCCAGGAGGCGTTCAGCCGGGAATTCGACTGCGTGGTCTATACGCCCCATGTGCGCGTGCTCGACAAGCTGCGCTATGCCGATGGCGCCGCGAGCCTGGAGCAGATGAATCCGCTGCTGCCCGAGGGGACATGGGAAGCGGTGATGAACACGCACTACATGCAGTCGACCAAGATCTTCGCGTCGACGACGGCGCCGTTCTGGGAGGAACGCGATCCCGTCGACGGCAAGCGGAAAATGAGCGTCACCCTGTCTGACCGGCTGACCCGGGGCACCTACCTGGTGGACTATGGCCCCAGCCTGGGCGCCTATCGCGGCAGCGGGATGTTTCTTTCGTATACGTGGAATGACGACGCGCTCAAATTCCAGGGGCATCTTCCCGCCCCGGAAGCGCTGTGCACCAACCTGCTGGAATCCATCTATCCGAAGGCCGACATCAGCGGCTTTTATACAGGCTCGGACACCTTCGCGAAAATGAGCTGGGAAAATGAACCCCATTATCTTGGGGCATTCAAGATGAACCTGCCTGGGCAGTATGAATATCAGCGGAGGATATTCTCCCAATTCATGCAGGGCGTTGAAGACAATGCGCCCTATGGATTCATCCTGGCGGGCGACGATGTGTCGTGGACGGGAGGGTGGGCCGAAGGGGCCGTCACCACCGCGATCAACGCGGTCCACAAGGCCGCCGTCCTGTTCGGCGGCGGCAGCCAGACCGGCAATCCCGGCCCGATCGATGCCTGGGATGACCTCAAGCCCATAGAGCGGTCTTGATCCGTTGTGTGCGTTGATCCCTGAGGCTGTTCACGGCCTCAGGGATATCGTTCGGGATGGTTTTCTTCTGGCCTTGTGCACTGGGGCGTGCTGCCTCGGTGCATTTTTTTGCCGTGTGCATGCGTCGCTGCTCGGAGGAGCGGCAGTTCTCGCCACCCGCCGCGCCTTACTCGATGTTCTGCGCCTGTTCCCGCATCTGCTCGATCAGCAGCTTCAGATCCATGGCCGCGCGCGTCACATCCATGCTGCCGGCCTTGGAGCCCAGCGTATTGGCTTCGCGGTTCATTTCCTGGAACAGGAAATCCAGCCGCTTGCCGGCGCTGCCGGCGTTCTTCTTGCCCGCCGCCGGCTTGCCGCCGCCGTCGCCCAGCAGATGGCGCAGTTCTTCCAGGTGCGAGCGCAGCCGCGACAGTTCTTCGGCCACGTCGATGCGCAGCGCGAACAGATTGGCTTCCTGGGCCAGCCGTTCGGACAGCTCCGTGCCCGAGATGTGATTGAAGCCGCCGGGGAAGGCGATTTCCACGCTCTCGCGCAGCTTGGCGGCCAGCTTCTCGCGATGCTCGGCCAGCAACTGCGGCAGGTGGCTCTCCACGGTCTCGACGATGCGGCCCACGCCATCTGCGCACTCGCGCATCATCGCGGCCAGGCGCTGGCCTTCGCGCTCGCGGCCTTCCTGCAACTGCGTCAGCGCCTGCTGGGCGGCCTGCAGGCAGGCGGCGCCCCAGACCTGGGGGTCGAGCGCGTCGTTGCCGCGCTGGCCGGGCCAGTTGAACAGTTCCACCAGGCGGGGCGAGGCGATGTCGGGCAGGATGCGGCGCGCGGCCTGCAGCTGCTCGGACAGCGTCTCGAGCCAGGCCGGGTCGAGCCGGGACATGTCGGCGCTGGCATTGCGCGTGAAGGACACGCGGATCTCGACCTTGCCGCGCGCCAGTTGCGCCGTCAGCAGTTCGCGCAGCGGCGTTTCCACATGGCGCAGTTCGTCAGGCAGGCGGAAATACAGGTCGAGGAAGCGGCTGTTGACGCTGCGCAGTTCGAGCGCCAGCGTGCCTTGTTCCAGGTCTGCCTTGGCGTTGCCGAAGGCGGTCATGCTGTGGATCATGGTGTGTCTATCCTGTTCTTTGCCGGAGGGATGGTGCGTCGCGGCGCCTGCACAGGGCGTTCGCGGGCGCGCGAGCGCCAATATCGCGGCAGGATACTCCATGCCGCCGCATTTTGCGGGGTTCCCGGGCGGGGCGCGGCGTTTCGCCAGGGCGCAAGCCCTTACAATGCCGCCATCTGAATTCTTGCCCTGGAGTCATCGTGACCACCACCCCCGCCATTGCCCGCCCGTCCGGCCGCGCCGTCGACGAATTGCGCCCCTTCAGCCTGGAGCGCGGCTTTACGCGCTATGCGGAAGGTTCCGTGCTGGTCAAGGCCGGCAATACGCATGTGCTGTGCACGGCCAGCGTGCTGGAGAAAGTGCCGCCGTTCCTCAAGGGCAAGGGCGAGGGCTGGGTCACGGCCGAGTACGGCATGCTGCCTCGCGCCACGCACACGCGCGGCGACCGCGAGGCCGCGCGCGGCAAGCAGAGCGGCCGCACCCAGGAAATCCAGCGCCTGATCGGCCGCAGCCTGCGGGCGGTGTTCGACATGCGGGCGCTGGGCGAGCGCACGCTGCACCTGGACTGCGACGTGTTGCAGGCCGATGGCGGCACGCGCTGCGCCAGCATCACCGGCGCCTGGGTGGCGGCGTCCGACGCGATCGCGCTGCTGATGAAGCGCGGCGACCTGGCCGCCAGCCCGATCCGCGACGCGGTGGCGGCGGTGTCCGTGGGGCTGGTGCAGGGCCGCCCGGTGCTGGACCTGGATTACGAGGAAGATTCGGCCTGCGACGCTGACGTCAACGTCATCATGACGGGCGGCGGCGCGTTCGTGGAAGTGCAGGGCACGGGCGAGGGCGCGACCTTCACCCGCGCGGAGCTGGACCGCATGCTGGAGCTGGCCGAGGGCGGCATCGCCGGGCTGGTGCGGGCGCAGCGGGCTGCGCTGGCCGGTTGATTCAATCCTTGCGCGGTGCGAGGCTCGGTCCGCAACGGCCCAAGCCCGTTCCGGGCTGGGCCGCCACGCCTGCTTCAACCCAGCAGCGGTCCCAGGGTCTGCGCCTTTTCCAGGCCCCACACCGTGCCGATCAGCGCGCGCAGTTCGCTTTCCGTGGCGGCATCGGCGTAGCGTCCCAGGCGCAGCGTCTTGTCCTCGATCTCGGCGCGGGACAGCGTGTTGCCGGGATCTCCCTTGGGTTCGTCCACGCGGCTGCGCAGCTGGCGGCCGTCGCGGGTATGGACCGTGACCTTGCCGATCCAGCGCTGCGGGTAGGCGGCGTCGACTTCGGGATCCAGCTCCATGACGACGCGTTGACGGAACGCCGCCACGCGTTCATCGTCCAGTCCGGCATCGAATTCCGCCAGCCCGGCGCGGCCTTGCAGCGCGACCAGCGCCAGCACCGTGCCCATCGAGAACTTGGACTGATGCACGGTGCGCGGATCGGTCACCGGCCCCAGCACGTCGATCGCGCCCTGGTGCACGTGCGTGACCACGCGCTCGATATCGTCCGGACTCAGCCCATGCTCGCGCAGCGCCTGTTGCAGCGCGTCCGCCGCCGGATGCGTGTGGCGGCAGGAGGCGTGGTACTTGAATGAGGTTTCGGCCAGCGCCCAGCGCGTCCCCAGCCGGTCGCACAGCTTGGCGGGATCGGCGTCGCGCGACATGCCCGCGGCCATGCCCTGCGGGCCTTCCAGGATGTGGCGGGCGCCGGTGAAGCCGTCGCGCGCCAGGTAGGCGGCGGTCAGGCCGTCGGCGGCGGCCTTGGCGGTATGCAGCTGCTTGGAATCGGCGGCATCGCGCAGGAATTCCCATAGCCCGGCCGCCTGGGTGCCGGCCGAGCCCAGCGCATGCAGCATCTGCTCGGCGTCCAGGTTCAGCAGCCGGCCCACGGTGACGGCGGCCGCGATCGTGCCGGCGGTGCCGGTGGTGTGGAAGATCTTGTAGTGCGAACGGCCGAGGAATTCGCCGACGCGGATGCCGACCTCGTAGCCGGCCACGGCGGCGGTCAGCAGGTCGCGTCCCGAGCGTCCCAGCGCCTGGGCCACGGCCAGCGCCGGCGGGAACACCACGGCGGCGGGGTGGAACACCGAGCCGTTGTGCACGTCGTCCTGCTCGACCACATGCGCGGCGGCGGCGTTGACCATGGCCGCGAACAGCGGCGTGGTGCGCCGGCGGGTGATCAGCACCTCGCTGGGGCCGTCGGCCGGGCCCATGGCGGCGGCATAGCGCTCGATCGCCAGCACCGCCCGCGCCGAGGCGCCGGCCAGGATCGAGGCCAGGCAGTCCAGCAGCAGGTCCTCGGCGCGCCGCAGCACCGGCGCGGGAATGTCCTCGTAGCGCAGCCCGGCCGCAAAGGCGGCCAGCTCGGCGCTGAGGTGGGGGGTGTGGGAGGCGTTCGTCATCGTCAGAAGGAGCGGGGCAGGCCCAGGATGTGTTCGGCCACGTAGGACAGGATCAGGTTGGTGGAGATCGGCGCCACCTGGTACAGGCGTGTTTCGCGGAACTTGCGCTCTACATCGTACTCGTTGGCGAAGCCGAAGCCGCCGTGGAACTGCAGGCAGGCGTTGGCTGCTTCCCAGGACGCGTCGGCGGCCAGCAGCTTGGCCATGTTGGCCTGCGCGCCGCAGGGTTCGTGGGCGTCGAACAGGCGGCAGGCCTCGAAGCGCATCAGGTTGGCGGCCTCGACGTTGACGTAGGCGCGCGCGATGGGAAACTGCACGCCCTGGTTCTGGCCGATGGGGCGGCCGAACACGGTGCGCTCCTTGGCGTAGGCGGCGACCTTGTCGATGAACCAGTAGCCGTCGCCGATGCACTCCGCGGCGATCAGCGTGCGTTCGGCGTTCAGGCCGTCCAGGATGTACTTGAAACCCTTGCCTTCCTCGCCGATCAGGTTCTCGGCCGGGATTTCCAGGTTGTCGAAGAACAGTTCGTTGGTCTCGTGATTGACCATGTTGGGAATCGGGCGCACCGTCATGCCGTGCTTGATCGCGTGGTGCAGGTCCACCAGGAAGATCGACATGCCCTCGGACTTGCGCGTCACCTGGTCCAGCGGCGTGGTGCGCGCCAGCAGGATCATCAGGTCGGAGTGCTGCACGCGCGAGATCCAGACCTTCTGGCCATTGATCACGTAGCGGTCGCCTCGGCGCACGGCCGTGGTCTTGATCTTGGTGGTGTCGGTGCCGGTGGTGGGTTCGGTCACGCCCATCGATTGCAGGCGCAGCTCGCCGGTGGCGATGCGCGGCAGGTATTCGCGTTTCTGCGCCTCGGAGCCGTGGCGCAGCAGCGTGCCCATGTTGTACATCTGGCCGTGGCACGCGCCGGAATTGCCGCCGCTGCGGTTGATTTCCTCCATGATGACCGAGGCCTCGGTCAGGCCCAGGCCGGAGCCGCCGTACTCCTGCGGGATCAGCGCGGCCAGCCAGCCGGCCTCGGTCAGCGCGCGGACGAAGGCCTCGGGATAGCCGCGCTCTTCGTCGATCTTGCGGAAGTACTCGCCGGGGAATTGGGAACACAGGTCGCGCACGGCTTCGCGGATGTCCTGGTAGGCGTCGGAGGCTTGGGGCATGGGGGCTTCTTGGATCGTGATGGATGGAAATTGGGTACAGGATGGACTGTGCCGCAAGGCGCCGGGGCTGCCAATTCACAATTCATTAACACGGGGTTGCTCCGCGCCTAAGCGCGCGATCATGACAAGGGTTTGTCATGCAAGGGGCCGGGTTGTGTCAAGAATTTGCCAAACTGTGTCCGCATAATCATCCGCGATGTGCCCTGGAGGCAGGGCGATAGGATGAACATGCGGAAGAATCTCAGAGTCACCACGGCCTTGTCGGCGATCCTGGCCTTGTTCGTGGTGCTGTTCGCGGCGGCGGCCGCCGCGGGCATCGCGGTGCTGCGCGACAATCGCGCCGATATTGAAGCGCTGGGCAAGGGCAGCATCGAGCGCGCCAGCGACCTGGCCGACATGACCAGCCGTCTGTTCCAGGCGCGCGCCGCGTTGACCGACGCCAAGACGGCGATGGAAGGCGGGCTGGAAGAGGCGCGCAACGCTTCGCTCAAGCAGTCCGAGACCCTGCTCAAGCAGGCCGCCGACAGCCTGGCGCGGCTGCGCGCCAATCCGGACACCAGCGCGCAGGGCGCGCCGCTGTTCGACCAGATGCTGGCCGCCTACGCGGCCTTCGCCGACCAGACCCTCGCGCCGATGCAGAAGGCGATCCAGGGCTGGAACGGCATCGAGGTGAATCGCCTGGTCGACAAGGTGCTGCCGGGCAGCGGCAGCGCCTATGTGCGGCAGGCCGAGGCCTACCAGGCCTATGCCCGACAGCGCGGCGAGGCGGCGGTGGCCGGCGCCAGCGATACCCTGGCCAGGGTCATCCTGGTGGCGGCGGTGGTGCTGGGGCTGGTGGTGCTGCTGGCCGTGCTGATCCGGCTGGCGTTCCGGCGCGGCATCCTGCGCCCGCTGAACGAGGCCGGCGCGCATTTCGACCGCATCGCCGACGGCGACCTGACCGGCGCGATCGCGCTGCGCGGCGACAACGAGATCGGCGTGCTGTACTCGGCCATGCGCCGGATGCAGACCGGCTTGACCGAGGCGGTGGCCTCGGTGCGCCACGGCGTCGAGGAAATCCATACCGGCTCGGGCGAGATCGCCGCGGGCGGCGCGGACATGTCCGACCGCACCGCGCGCCAGGCCGGCTCACTGCAGGAAGCCGCCGCCAACATGACGCAGTTGGCGCACACGGTGCAGCTGACCGCCGGCAACGCCGACCAGGCCAGCCGCCAGGCGCAGAGCGCCACGCAACTGGCCCAGCGCGGCGGCCAGGCGGTCGACGAAGTGGTGCAGAGCATGCGCGGCATCGCCGACAGCGCGCGGCGCATCGGCGAGATCGTGGGCGTGGTCGACAGCATCGCCTTCCAGACCAATATCCTGGCGCTGAACGCAGCGGTCGAGGCGGCGCGCGCCGGTGAGCAGGGCAAGGGGTTCGCCGTGGTGGCGGGCGAGGTGCGTTCGCTGGCGCAGCGCAGCGCGCAGGCGGCCAAGGAAATCAAGGGCCTGATCGACGATTCGGCGGCGCGGGTCGAGGCCGGCGTGCGCCAGGTCGGCCTGGCCGGCGACACCATGCGCGACATGATGGTGTCGGTGGACCGCGTGACGCAGATCGTGGCCGAGATCTCCAGCGCCACGGCCGAGCAGGCCGCCGGCATCGCCTCGGTCAACCTGGCCGTGGCCGACGTGGAGCGCTCCACGCAGGAGAACGCCGCCATGGTCGAGCAGACCGCGGCGGCGGCCGCTGCGCTGGAAGGCCAGGCGCAGGCCTTGCGGCGCGCCGTGGCGGTGTTCCAGATCGCCCAGGAAGAGGATGAGGCGCGGCAGGCCTCAGCCCTGCGCCAGGGATCCGCCGGTATAGCGCTCGCTCACCAGCGACAGGTTCCCATGCTTGACCTTGTGCTTGACGTGCGCGGCGGCCGACGCGATGTCCTCCGGGCGGATGCGCTCGCATAGGGAAGGCGTGACCGTCAGCGCGCCCACGCCGAGGGTCACGAAGGGAAAGAAGCGCGGCACGCCGTAGCGGTCCTCGGCCTCGATGCCGCCGTTGCGGCGGCCCTCGTCGTCATAGAGGTCCATGGCGCGGTCGTTGAATTCGGCGATGATGCGCTGCACCCGCTCCATCCAGTCGGGGCTGCGCAGCAGCACCACGAAATCGTCGCCGCCGACATGGCCGACGAAGTCGCGCAGCGGATCGCAATGCCGCTTGATGACCTCGGCGGTCAGCAGGATCATGTCGTCGCCGCGCCAGTAGCCGTAGACGTCGTTGAAGGGCTTGAAGTTGTTCAGGTCGCCATAGCAGACGGTGAAGTCCTCGGCGTCGTCGAGCAGGGTGGCGATGTGCCGGCTGATGGGGATGTTGCCGGGCAGCGAGGTCAGCGGGTTGGCGTAGCGGGCGGCCTCGATGCGCATCTCGGTGACCGAGCGCACCAGCGTCTCGCCGGTGGCCAGGCCGTCGTAGCGGCCGTCGCGGGTGATGATCAGCCCGTCCATCAGGTAGCGCTGGTCTTCGGAGATCAGCACGTGGCTGAGCTGGTCGATCGACACGTTCAGGTCGACCAGCACCGGCTCGCCGTTCATGAAGGTGGAGCAGGTGTCGCGGCCGAACAGCTCGCGCGTGTAGCGCTGCGCGTAGTGCTCGGAGAAATCGCGGCGGTTGATGATGCCGACCGGGCGGTTGTCGGCGTCGACCACGGCCACGGCGTGCAGGTGCTTGTGTTCCATGAACAGGCGGTGCACATCGTCGTTGGTGTGCTTGTCCAGCAGGGCGGCGGGCGCCTCGACCCTCAGGCTGGCGGCGGTGCCGCCGGCCGAGCGCTGGGCCAGCGGCGTGGGCGTGCGCAACCGCAGCGAATCGCGCAGCGGCTGCGTCAGTTCGGTCAGCAGCGCCTCTTCGGGGCGGCCCAGCAGCCAGCCCTGGGCGTAGCGAATGTCCAGCTCGCGCACCACGGCCAGGTCCTCGGCCGTTTCGATGCCTTCGGCCACGATGGCCGTGCCCAGGTGCTGGGCGACCTTGAGGATGGCGCGCACCATGTTCTGCTTGCGGTCGTCCTGGCCGATGCCACGGAAGAAGTAGCGGTCGATCTTGACCAGATCGGGCTGCATCTCGGCCCACAGCTGCAGGTTGGAATTGCCCACGCCGTAGTCGTCCAGCGCGATGCGCATGCCACAGTCGCGCAGGCAGGCGAAGGCGCTGCCCAGGGTGGCCATGTGCTCGGACAGCGGATCCTGCTCGGTCAGCTCGACGATGATGCTGGTGGGTTCGAGCGCGCAATCCTTGAGCAGCCGCAGCGGCATTTCGTCGCCCCACAGCGTCCAGTAATGGATCAGGGCCGAGCCGGACAGGTTCAGGAACAGCTTGCCCTGGGCCTGGGCTTCGTGGAAGCCCTGGGCGCCGGCGCGGAAGCTGGCCAGTTCCAGCTGGGGATGCAGGCCCTGGCGGCGGGCCTCGGCGAACAGCGCGTCGGGAAAGTGCAGCGCCGAGTCCGACGGGCCGCGGATCAGGCTCTCATGGCCGTAGATGCGGCTTTGGGCCAGGTCGATGACAGGTTGGAAGCGGGGTTGCAGGAGGCGTTCGCGCAAGATGCCGGCCAGACTGGCGTGACCAGACCCCACAGCCGGAATGGAATGGGGAGCGCCGGCCGCAACCGGCCGGGGCAAAGCGTGAAGAGAGTTCATCGCCGGTGCGTCAGATACGATCAGTGACAAGATTATCCATAGTGACAATAAAATATGTCTGTCTTGTTGCGCGATTGCCATATTCATCACTCTTCCTGCGCTGGCGCAACAGCGGCATGGCAGGCCGGGGCGGGCAGGGCGGCGCCGGCCGGCTCCCTTACAATGCCGCCATGACTTCCCCCAAGATTCCCGAATCGCTGCGCCGCGTGGTGCTGGCGTCCAACAATGCCGGCAAGCTGCGTGAATTTTCCGCCTTGTTCGCCCCGCTGGGCATGGAGCTGGTGCCCCAGGGCGAGCTGGGCGTGCCCGAGGCCGAAGAGCCGCACGTCACCTTCATCGAGAACGCGCTGGCCAAGGCCCGCCATGCCAGCCGCCTGACCGGCCTGCCGGCCCTGGCCGACGACTCCGGCCTGTGCGTGGCCGCGCTGCAGGGCGCGCCCGGCGTGTATTCGGCGCGCTACGCCAAGATGCACGGCGGCGAGAAATCCGACCAGGCCAACAATGCGCTGCTGGTCCAGAAGCTGGCCGGCCAGGCCGACCGGCGCGCCTGGTACGTGGCGGTGCTGGCGCTGGTGCGCGCCGAGAACGATCCGTGTCCGCTCATCGGCGAAGGCCATTGGCACGGCGAGATCATCGACCAGCCCGAGGGCGCCAACGGCTTTGGCTACGATCCGCATTTCTACCTGCCTGACCTGGGCCTGACCGCCGCATCGCTGGATCCGGCGGAAAAGAACGCCGTCAGCCACCGCGCCCGCGCGCTGCGCGAGCTGCTGGGCAAGCTCAACCAGGCCTGAGCGGCGCGCCGCCCTCCCAGCATTCGTACCGCAGCATGTCCATCACCATTCCCATCCGCGCCGAGTCGGGCGCTTCGCGCCCGCGCCTGGCGGCGGGCTCCGCCCTGACCAGCCTGCCGCCGCTGTCGCTCTATGTGCACGTGCCCTGGTGCGTGCGCAAGTGCCCGTACTGCGATTTCAATTCGCATGCATCGCCGGGCGAGGGCATTCCGGAACGCGCCTACCTGGATGCGCTGCGCAGCGACCTGGAGCAGGCGCTGCCCGGCATCTGGGGCCGGCAGGTCGTGTCGGTGTTCATCGGCGGCGGCACGCCCAGCCTGCTGTCGGCCGCCGGGCTGGACGAGCTGCTGGCGATGCTGCGCGCCTGCCTGAACCTGTGGCCGGACGCCGAGATCACGATGGAAGCCAACCCCGGCACGGCCGAGGCCAGCCGCTTCCGGGACTACGCCGCCAGCGGCGTGACGCGCTTCTCGCTGGGCATCCAGAGCTTCGATGATGTCCAGCTCAAGAAGCTGGGCCGCATCCACGACGCAGCCCAGGCCCGCGCCGCGATCGAGATGGCGCAGCGCGCCGTGCCGCGCGTCAACCTGGACCTGATGTTCGCCTTGCCGGGCCAGACGCTGGCGGCCTGTACGGACGATCTGCGCCAGGCGCTGGCCTTCGGCACCGAGCATCTGTCGCTCTATCATCTGACGATGGAGCCGAACACGGTCTTTGCCAAGTTCCCGCCCGAGGACCTGCCGGACGACGATGCCAGCGCCGCCATGCAGGACCTGGTCGAAACCGAACTGGCCGCCGCGGGCCTGGCCCGCTATGAGGTGTCCGCCTACGCCCGGCCGGGCGCGCGCTGCCGGCACAACCTGAATTACTGGGAATTCGGCGACTACCTGGGCATCGGGCCGGGCGCGCACGGCAAGCTGTCCTTCCATGACCGCATCGTGCGCGAGGCGCGGCTGCGCAACCCGGAATCCTGGATGCAGGCCGCCGCCGCGCGCGACGGCAGCCATCTGGCCGAAAGCCGCCAGGTCGGACCGGACGAGCTGCCATTCGAGTTCATGCTGAACGCCTTGCGCCTGAAGGATGGCGTGGCGGCGACCCTGTTCAGCGAGCGCACCGGCTTGTCGCTGGCCGTCATCGCGCACCAATTGGAGGCAGCGGCCAAGCGCGGCCTGCTGGACGCCGATCCCACCCGCCTGCAGGCGACCGCCCTGGGCTGGCGCTTCCTGAACGACCTCCAGGAAATGTTCCTATAGCAAAAAGGCACCAAGATGGGGCGTTTATGCCCCATCTTTTGCACCATATTGGTGCTACATTTTCCTTCTTACTCGCCGTTGTCCCCGGGGATTCCCTGGGGGCAAACCTGGCACGCTTATTGCTTCCCTCTTTCATGCCAGTCGAGCGGCAGCGCCCTCGACCCTTTTATCTAATGGAGATGACATGGCAAGCCCGAAAGACGTCCTGAAACAGATCGCCGACAACGAAGTCAAATTCGTCGACTTCCGCTTTACCGACACCGTGGGCCGCGAGCACCACGTGTCCGTGCCCACGAGCGCGATCGATGAAGACAAGCTGGAAAGCGGGCAAGCCTTCGACGGTTCGTCGATCGCCGGCTGGAAGGGCATCGAAGCCTCGGACATGCTGCTCATCCCCGACCTGTCCACCGCCAACATGGATCCGTTCCGCGAAGAGCCGACGCTGATCCTGTCCTGCGACGTGGTCGAACCTTCGGACCTGAAGGGCTATGACCGCGATCCTCGCTCGCTGGCCAAGCGCGCCGAAGCCTACCTGAAGTCCTCGGGCCTGGGCGACACCGCCTACTTCGGTCCGGAACCCGAATTCTTCGTGTTCGACGGCGTGACCTGGAACACCGACATGTCGGGCACCTTCGTCAAGATCAAGTCGGAAGAGGCCTCCTGGTCCACCGGCCTGGACTTCGAAGGCGGCAACACCGGCCATCGTCCCTCGGTCAAGGGCGGCTACTTCCCCGTGCCCCCGGTCGATTCGTTCCAGGACATGCGCTCGGAAATGTGCCTGCTGATGGAACAGATGGGCGTGCCGGTCGAAGTGCACCACCACGAAGTGGCGGGCGCCGGCCAGCTGGAAATCGGCACCAAGTTCAGCACGCTGGTGCAGCGCGCCGACTGGACGCAGATCACCAAGTACATCATTCATAACGTGGCCCACGCCTACGGCAAGACCGCCACCTTCATGCCCAAGCCCATCGTCGGCGACAACGGTTCGGGCATGCACGTGCACCAGTCCATCTGGAAGGACGGCCAGAACCTGTTCGCGGGCAACGGCTACGCCGGCCTGTCGGACTTCGCGCTGTACTACATCGGCGGCATCATCAAGCACGCCCGCGCGCTGAACGCCATCACCAACCCGGGCACCAACTCGTACAAGCGCCTGGTCCCGCACTACGAAGCCCCGGTCAAGCTGGCCTACTCGGCCCGCAACCGCTCGGCCTCGATCCGCATCCCCTACGTCGGCAACCCGAAGGGCCGCCGCGTCGAGGCGCGCTTCCCGGACCCCCTGGCCAACCCGTACCTGGCCTTCTCGGCCCTGATGATGGCCGGCCTGGACGGCGTGCAGAACAAGATCCACCCGGGCGATCCGGCCGACAAGAACCTGTACGACCTGCCGCCGGAAGAAGACGCCAAGATCCCGACCGTGTGCGCCTCGCTGGAAGAAGCGCTGGAAGCCCTGGACAAGGACCGCGAGTTCCTGACCCGTGGCGGCGTGTTCAGCAACGACATGCTCAACGCCTACATCGACCTGAAGATGGGCGATGTGAACCGTCTGCGCATGACGACGCACCCGATCGAGTTCGACATGTACTACAGCCTATGAGGTGACACCCACCCCCGAAGCGCCTTTGGCGCTTCCCCCTCAAGGGGGCGCAGCTGCGGACCGGGGGGCGAGTCCCACCCCCGAAGCGCTACGCGCTTCCCCCTCAAGGGGGCACCGCTACGGACCGGCAAAGCCGGCTCCGCGCGGTCTTGGGTGGGGGAGCATCGCTGAATTGAGGCGTTGCTGCCCGGAGTGTTTGTCTCCATGGGTGACGCTGGCGGGCCGGCTTGGCCGGTTCCGCTGCGTTCTCGATGGAGTTGTGTTGATTTCTTGCGTTGCGGGTGGCGCGTAGCGCGATGGGTAACTGAGATGAATGTAGAAGCTCTAGACCTGCTCGCCACGTCCGTTTTCCTGGTGAACGGGCGAGGCCACATCGAATACGCCAACGCCGCCGCCGAGGATCTGTTCGGGCGGTCGCGCAAGCAGCTGTGCGGGCATTCGGCCGCCACGCTGTTCGACAACCCCGAGCACATACAGTCCTCCATCGATCGCGCCGCTGGCGGCCGCTATGCCGACGTCAGGCAACTGGCGTTCCTGCGCCGCGCCATGGAGTCGGTGGAGGTGTCGGTCACGACCGTCGGGCTGACGGGCCAGCGCTGGCCCGTGCTGATCGAGGCGCGCGAGATCGAGCAGCGCGTGCTGGCCGATCGCAGCCATCGCCTGGTCGAGGAGATCGAGGCGCACCGCGAATTGCTGCGCAATCTCGCGCATGAAGTGAAGAATCCCCTGGGCGGACTGCGCGGCGCCGCCCAATTGCTGGAGGCCGAGCTGCCCAATGCGGCGCTGGCCGAGTACACCCAGGTCATCATTTCCGAAGCCGACCGCCTGCAGGCGCTGGTGGACCGCCTGAGCGGACCGCAGCGCGTGCCGCTGAACGCGCGGCCGGTGAACATCCACGAGATCTGCGAGCGCGTCTGCGCGCTGATACAGGCCGAGTTCCGCGACGCGATCACGCTGCTGCGCGACTACGACGCCTCCGTGCCCGACCTGAAGGGCGACGCGGCCCGGCTGATGCAGGCGGTGCTGAACGTGGCCCGCAATGCCGCGCAGGAACTGATGGCGCGTCCCAGGGACGCCGGCGTGGAGCATGGCGTGGTGACGCTGCGCACGCGGGTGGCGCGGCAGGTCATGCTGGCGCACCGGCAGCACCGGCTGGCGCTGGTGCTGTCCATCATCGACAACGGTCCGGGCGTGCCCGAGCACATCCGCGACCGCATTTTCCACCCGCTGGTGACAGCCCGTGCCGGCGGCACGGGACTGGGCCTGAGCCTGGCTCAGGACTTCGTGCAGCAGCACGGCGGCATCATCGAATTCGAATCCCGGCCCGGGCGCACCGAGTTCCGCCTGGTCCTTCCGATGGAGCCCGCACACTGATGAAACCTGTATGGATCGTCGACGATGACCAGGCCATTCGCTGGGTGCTTGAAAAGGCCCTGGCGCGCGCTGGCATCCCCACCCGCAGTTTCTCCCAGTCGGCCGACGTGCTGGACGCCTTGGCGCGTGACATCCCGTCTGCGCTGGTGTCGGACATACGCATGCCGGGCGGCAACGGCCTGGAGCTGTTGCGCCAGCTGAAGGAACGCCACGCCGGCCTGCCCGTGATCGTGATGACGGCCTTCGCCGACCTGGACAGCACCGTGTCCGCCTTCCAGGGCGGCGCGTTCGACTACCTGGCCAAGCCCTTCGATGTGAACGAGGCGGTGGCGCTGATCCAGCGCGCGATGCAGGAGTCCTCGCAGCAGGACGAGGCCGCGCCCGGGCAGGACGAGGCGCAGAACAACGAGCGCTGGATGATGACGCAGTCCTCGTCCACCGCCATGCAGGAAGTCTTCCGCGCCATCGGCCGGCTGGCCCAGTCCAAGGTCACCGTGCTGATCACGGGCGAGTCCGGCACCGGCAAGGAACTGGTGGCGCGGGCGCTGCACGGCCATGGCGTGCGCGCCGGCGGTCCCTTCGTCGCGCTGAACGCGGCGGCGATTCCGCGCGACCTGCTGGAGGCCGAGCTGTTCGGCCACGAACGCGGCGCCTTCACCGGCGCCAACACGCTGCGCCGAGGTCGCTTCGAGGAAGCGCACGGCGGCACGCTGTTCCTGGATGAGATCGGCGACATGCCGATCGAGCTGCAGACCCGTCTCCTGCGCGTGCTGGCCGAAGGCAGCTTCTACCGCGTGGGCGGCGCCCAGCCGGTGCGCGTGGACGTGCGCATCGTCGCCGCTACCCACCAGCCGCTGGAGCAGCGGGTGGAGCAGGGCCTGTTCCGCGAGGATCTGTTCCACCGCCTGAACGTGATCCGGCTGCGCCTGCCGCCCTTGCGCGAGCGCACCGAGGACATTCCGGCGCTGGCCAACCACTTCCTGACGGCCAGCGCACGCGCGCTGGGCGTGCCGGTCAAGCGCTTGACGCCCGAGGCGCTGGCGGTGCTGACCCGCTTCGACTTCCCCGGCAACGTGCGCCAGCTGGAGAATTTCTGTCACTGGCTGACCGTGATGGCGCCGGGGCAGACGGTGGAGCCCGCCGATCTGCCGCCCGAAATCCGCGCGGCGGACCCGCAGCAGGCATCCGGCGCGTCGATGGCGCCGCGCCCGCCCGTGGCCGCCATCGGCACGGTGTTGCCGACCGCGATGCCGGCGCAGGCCGAGCCGGATGCGGCGACGCCGCGCAACTGGCAGGATCCCTTGTTGCGCGACGCGCAGCATCGGCTGGAGCGCGGCGAGCCGGCCGTCATGGCCACGCTGACGCGCCAGTTCGAGAAGATCCTGCTGCAAAGCGCGCTGGATGCCAGCCGTGGCCGCCGCGTCGAGGCCGCGACGCGGCTCGGTATCGGCCGCAATACCATCACGCGCAAGCTGCGCGAACTGGGCATCGAGGACGACTGAGGCGCGGGCGCGGCATCGCGCCCGCCCTCAGCCCAGCCCGAGCAGGCTTTCGCACAGCCGGGGTGACTTGAGCTTTTCCAGCCACCACTTCAATGCCTCGCCCGGCGGCTCCGCGCGCCACGCGTAGGCCACATGCTCCGTCAAGGGCATGCCTTCCTCCGTTTCGCAGATCGTCAGGAGGCCTTGCGCCAGATACGGCGCGGCCAGCGTCATCGGCAGGTAGCCGCAGCCCAGGCCGCGCACTTGCGCGTCGATCTTGGCCTGCATCGTGGGCATGACCAGCACCGGCTGTTCCGACAGGATCCCGCGCGTCTGCGGCGGCAGGCCACGGCTGGTATCGGCCACCACCACCGCGCTATAGCGGTTGAGATCGGCCGGGCCCAGCGGGCGGTCCAGCGCCGCCAGCGGATGGCTGGCCGCCACGCAGAACGCGAACTGCACCTGGCCCATGGCCTGCGAGCGATACGGGCCGGTCGGCTCGCCGGCCGCGCCGGCGCCGACGACCAGATCGGCGCGCCCGGAGGTCAGCGCATCCCAGTTGCCGCTCAGCACCTCGGTGGAAAAACGCAGCGCGGTGGCGCTGCGTAGCGCCTGGAATTCCTCGATCAGGTCATACAGCGGGCGCCATGGCAGCACGGCGCTGACCGCGATGCGCAGCTCCACCTCCCAGCCCGTGGCGATGCGTTTGACGCGGCAGGCCAGGTCGTCGAGCGATTGCAGGACGTGGCGGCCTTCCCGCAGCAGCGCCTCGCCGGCGGGGGTGAGCCGCGCGCGCT
Source organism: Achromobacter sp. 1011811831 (assembly GCF_059760905.1). Lineage (NCBI taxonomy): Bacteria > Pseudomonadati > Pseudomonadota > Betaproteobacteria > Burkholderiales > Alcaligenaceae > Achromobacter > Achromobacter sp. 1011811831. Next base: position 5,749 of record NZ_JCBANG010000059.1, on the reverse strand, counting down.
GCCCGCTGCGGTCGAACAGCAGCACGTCCAGTCCGTCCTCCAGCTTGCGGATGGCGTAGGTCACGGCCGAGGGCACCTTGCCCTGTTCGCGGGCGGCCTTGGCGAAGCTGCCGTGGCGCGCGATGGCGTCCACCAGGGTCAGCAGCTCGGGAGTGATGGGCTGGGAGAGCGGGGTCGTGGCCATGCATTCAAAAATTATGAACGTTGTCTTCAAAAACAGGCGACAAAGCAGGCTGCCGTCAGGCGCAGAATATCACTCATGCCGGTTGTGCAGCCAGAAACCGAACGGCGATTCCCGCCAGCAGGTACGGCACAACCATTCATTTTATTGAAATAGGAGTCAGCCATGCTTACCATCCGCCGCAGCGCCGAACGGGGCCATGCCAACCACGGTTGGCTCGACTCGTTCCACACCTTCTCCTTCGCCAACTACTACGACCCGGCGCACATGGGCTTTGGCGCGCTGCGCGTGATCAACGATGACCGCATCGCCGCCGGACGCGGTTTCGGCACCCACGGGCACCGCGACATGGAGATCATCACCTATGTGCTGGACGGCGCCGTCGCCCACAAGGACAGCATGGGCAGCGGCTCGACCATCCGGCCGGGCAATGTGCAGCGCATGAGCGCGGGCCGGGGCGTGCTGCATTCTGAGTTCAACCCGCTGCCGGATGCCGAAACGCATCTGCTGCAGATCTGGATCGAGCCCGACGTGGCCGGCATCGCGCCGGAGTACGAAGAGCGTGAATTCAGCGATGCACAGAAGCGCGGCCGCTTGCAGGCTCTGGTGTCGCCGGATGGCGCCGAGGGCTCGATGAAGATCCACCAGGACGCCCGGCTGTACGGTGGGCTGTTCGACGGCGATGAAAGCGCCGAGCTGCCGCTGGCGGCGGGGCGTCGCGCCTGGGTCCATGTGGCCCGGGGCGAGATCGTCGCCAATGGCGAGACGCTGAAGGCCGGCGATGCGCTGGCGCTCAGCGATGAGGCTGCCGTGAAGCTGTCGAACGGCAAGGATGCCGAAGTGCTGGTGTTTGACCTGAAGTAGAAGGCCCCCCCGAGCGCTGCGCGCTTCCCCCAGGGGCGCCGCTACGGACCGGTGGGGAAGCCCACCCCGAAGCGCTGCCGCGCTTCCCCCTCAAGGGGCGCCGCTACGGACCGGCAAAGCCGGCTCCGTGCGGCCCCGCTTGGGAGGTTTTGCCGCGATTGGTGGGTGGCGTGACGGGGGCCGGTGTTACTAAGATGGAACGTAGTTGCAGGATTCAATTGGGAGAAATGACCATGACGACCTTGTCTGATGATGGCGCGAGCCAGATTGAAACGGTGGTGGTGCCGCGCAGCAGCGATCTGGGCGGGTTCGAGGTTCGGCGGGCGCTGCCTTCGGCGCAGAAGCGCACCGTCGGGCCTTTCGTGTTCCTGGATCACATGGGGCCGGTCGAGTTCAGGGCCGGCAGCGGCATCGATGTGCGGCCGCATCCGCATATCGGGCTGTCCACGGTCACGTATCTGTACGAAGGGTCGATGGTGCATCGCGATGGCGCGGGGCATACGCAGACCATCCTGCCGGGCGAAGTGAACTGGATGACGGCGGGCCGGGGCATCGTGCATTCGGAGCGCTCGTCGCCCGAAAGCCGGCAGGCCGACCAGCGGCTCTGTGGCCTGCAGATCTGGGTGGGGCTGCCGAAGCAGCATGAGGAAACCGATCCCGGTTTCGTGCATTACGGGCTGGACGCGCAGCCGGTGGTGGAAGGCGAGGGCGTGCGCGCCCAGGTGGTGGCCGGCGAGCTGTTCGGCAAGACTTCCAGCGTCAAGACGCTGTCGCCGCTGTTCTATGGTGATATCCAGATGCGCGCCGGTTCGACCCTGGTCTTGCCTGCCGAGCATGAAGAGCGCGCGGCCTATCTGGCCACGGGCTCGATAGAGGTCGATGGGCAGGTGTTCGAAAGCGGCCGCCTGGTCGTGTTCGCGCCGGGCAGGCCGGTACAGATCCGCGCGGTGAGCGATGCGCGCTACGCGGTGCTGGGCGGCGAGCCGCTGGACGGTCCCCGCTTCCTCTGGTGGAACTTCGTGTCCAGCAGTAAGGACCGTATCGAGCAGGCCAAAGAGGACTGGCAACGCGATCGTTTCGGCCAGACCGTGCCGGGCGACGAGACGGAGTTCATTCCCTTGCCGCCACCCAAGGCCTGACGGGCCTCAGAAATCTCCCCTGTACGGCTTGTGCTTGCCGCCGGGGAGATGACGGCTCGGCGAAAAAACGGCCGGTGACTCGCGTCCCGGCCGTTTCACGCTTGCGCAAGGCGCCCGTGCGCGGACTACGCGCCGTCGGCCGGCTCGAAGGCGGCGCCCTTGAACACCCGCCTGGGGCTGCCGCGCTCGACCTCATGGTGGAACTGACGGCGGCGGGCGCGTTGCGCCGCATCCCGCGCCTGTTCGTGGCTGGTCAGCCGATGCGCGATCAACAGCACGGCGAGGCGCTTGTTGGCATGCTGGCTGCGCTCGGTCTGTACCTTCACGCTGATGCCGGTGGCGACGTGCGTGGCGCGCACGGCGGATTCCGTCTTGTTGACATGCTGGCCACCTGGTCCGGACGAGCGCGTCGTTTCAAAGCGTATGTCGGCGGCCAGGCTGGGCGCGGGCGCTTCGCAGCGCAAGACGCCGATGAACCAGTTCTTGCGCGGGTGGGACGGACGGTAAGGGCTGGGGCAGGTCCATTGGATTGAGCCCTCCCAGTTCGCCGCCAGTTCCGCCGCGCCGTCGCCGTCCAGGCTCAGCAGCACGGAGCGGTAAGTGCCGGCCTTGCCGCCGCTTTCGCTTTCGACTATGTCCACATCGATCGAGCGGGCCTGCGCTTCGCGCGACAGCCGCGCCAGCGCCTTGGCCACCGCCAGGCAGCACTCGTCCGGCCCCTGGGCCGAGGATAGTTGCAGCAGGATCATCAGCAGCATCCTCCCCGGGTCTTGTAGGTCAGCACCGGACGCAGCTTGGCCAGCACCGTCAGCAGGCCGGCCTGTTCCAGGCTGGCGATGATGCTGTCCACCGGCTTGTAGGCCTCGGGCGCTTCTTCGTAGATCAGCTGCTTGTCTTCGCAGACGACGTGGCTGCCCAGCCGGGTCTTGGCGAGTTGCGCGGGGCTGTAGCGCTTGAACAGCCGGTCCTTGCACTCGCTGCGCATCCACTTGCGGCCCGCGCCGTGCGCCAGCGAGTACAGGCTGGTCGCGCTGGGCACCGGCGCCACCAGATAGCTGAAGTCGCCGCGCGAGCCCGGGATCACAACCAGTCCGCCGTCGGACGGCGTGGCGCCCTTGCGGTGCAGCCAGCCATGTTCGCCCTGGACCTCGGCGCGCGTGACCAGGTTGTGGTGCACGTCCAGCACCTGTCCGCCGTCCGTGCCGAGCCGGTCCAGCATGCGGCGCGCGACCAGCTGGCGGTTGGCCTGGGCGTAGCGCAGGGCGGCGTCGTGCCGCGCCAGGTAGGCCTGGCAATCGGCGCTGTCTTCGGCAAGGCCATCGTGGCCGTGCCGCTGGACATGCTCTTCCAGGATGGCGCGGCCCAGGCCGCGCGAACCGCTGTGGACCAGCAGGACGAGCCGGTCCAGATCCAGCCCCAGCGCGTCGACGGCCTGCGGGTCGTAGACGGTGTCGATGCGCTGCAGTTCGGCGAAGTGGTTGCCTCCGCCTATGGTGCCCAGCGCCTGCCGATAGCCGACATCGGCGGGCGCCAGCTCGGCGACCAGCGGCTGCCAGCTGTCGTCCAGCGGTCCGTCGATATCGCCGAGCCGCTTCTCCAGCTTGGCGGTCGCGGCCTTGCGGGCGTCGATGCCGGTGGTCCATAGCGACATGCCGCAGCCGATATCGCCGCCGATCAGGGCGGGATACAGGCGTCCGGTGGAGAAGAAGGCGGCGCCCACCGGATAGCCGCGACCCGGATGCAGGTCGGGCATGCCGGCGACGCGGCGCATGCCGGCGAGCCTGGCGGTCGTGTGTAGTTGCTGGATCGCGTTGCCTTCGATCCAGGTGTCGTCCGAGGCGATCAGCGTGACGCTCTCGGACAGTGCTTGAATGCAATTGCCCATGGAATTTCCATAATCAGGTCTTGGAAAGGGCTTGCTTCCACAGGCATCGGCTCCGCAAGGCGCGGCCACGGCTCGTCGGCGCGGCGCATGGCGCGGACGCGGCGATTGCGGCGCGGCGGACTGTCAGGCAGTGGCCGTGCGGGCGTGATGCGTATGAAAGACCCTGTATGGCAGGACCGGACCAGGGCAGTGCGAATGTCTTGCCGGCTTGTCTGCGGCAAGAAGAATTCAGTCGGGCTGGACGCGGCCTGCAAGGCGGGAAGTCGGTTGTTGTTGCATGATGATTCCTCCTGTGCAGTTCGGTTGATGGGGGTGATGGCGTCGCGGGTATGGCCATTCAAATGGCCGTTCATGGCGTGCGCGGCGCGGCTTCCACGGCGGATGCTCGCTGGCGCCGGTACGGGGCGTTACGCGGGCGTCAGGCCGGAAAGAGCGCAACTCTATCATTGAACTTCGCGGCCTGTCTCGCGGTTGCCGCAAGCGAGGCCGTCATGCGCGTCGATACGTATGAATTGCGCCACAGTGCGTGCGCTCGGCGCCGCCAGGGCGACTGGCGCCGCGCAGTATGATGCGCGTCCGGCATCGACCACAACGCGATCGCCGCGAGACAACAACGGGATGGAGACATCATGCAACGCTTTACCTTGAACGCGCTGCGCGGCCTGGCCGCGCTGGCGCTGGTCCACGGCGCGACCGCCGCGCAGGCCGCCGGCTATCCGGCCAAGCCCATCGTATTCATCGTGCCTTACACCGCGGGCGGCACCACCGATCTGGTCGCGCGCACCGCCGGCCAGAAGGTCGCGGAAAAGCTGGGCCAGCCCGTCATCGTCGAGAACCGTCCGGGCGCGGGCGGCAACATCGGCATGGACGCCGTGGCCAAGGCCGCGCCGGACGGCTACACCATCGGCTTCGGCGCCATTTCCACCAATGCGCTCAATCCCTTCGTCTATCCGTCGATGCCGTTCGATCCGACCAAGGACTTCACCGGCATCAGCATGCTGGGTGCGTCCTCGGTGGTGCTGGAGACCGGCCCGTCGATCAAGGTCGACAGCGTCAAGGATCTGGTCGCCTATGCCAAGCAGCATCCGGGCACCGCGTTCGGCACGCCGGGCACGGGCACGTCGATGCATCTGGCGGGCGTGATGTTCGACCAGCTGACCGGCGCCGGCATGCAGCACATTCCGTACAAGGGCAGCGCGCAAGGCATCAACGATCTGCTGGGCGGCCATCTGCCCATCATGTTCGACAACCTGCCGGCCTCGCTGCCGCATATCAAGTCGGGCAAGGTTCGCGCGCTGGCCGTGACCGGCAGCAAGCGCGCGCCGGCGCTGCCGGACGTGCCCACGCTGGCCGAACTGGGCTATGGCGCGGCCGTGGTCGATCCGTGGTTCGCGGTCTATGGTCCGGCCAAGATGCCGCCGGAGATCACCAAGACCTTGAGCGAGGCGTTCCAGGCGGCGCTGGCCATGCCCGAGGTCAAGACCAAGCTGGAGCAGGCGGGCTTCATGCCGTATGGCTCGACGCCGGAGGATGTGGAAAAGCTGACGCGCAGCCAGCACGAGGCCTTCAAGGCCCTGTCGCAGAAGGTGAAACTGTCGGCGGATTGACGCTGGGAGGGAAGTGACGGCGGCCTGGATGGGCGCGCCGTTCGCGCGGGCGGCCCGGACCCTGGTCCAGGCC